>JAFWTP010000271.1 GCA_017518845.1 Neisseriaceae bacterium | reverse complement strand
TGAAATTGAGATTTAATTACCCATTCACCAGTTTTATTTATGTAGCCATATTTTACAAATGCATTACCTTGAAAACCAACACAAGCCAAGCCTTCATTGAAGTCATTTACAGGATAGCACGAAGGACGGGGTGGAATTATATATTCACCATATTTATTTATCAGCCCATAGCAATCAATTTTTTTTACCCACGCAACATCTTCACGAAACGGATTAGCCGCCTCATATATTGGTTCGATAACAATTTTGCCTTCCGTGTTGATATATCCGTATTTGTCGTTTATATTGGCAAGTAAAAGCCCACAATCAGAAGAGCCTGCCACCGTTAAAGATTCAAATTGTGGATTGATAACGTATTTTCCTTTTTTATCGATAACTCCCCATTTACTATTTGCCGAACGAACTTCAGTTAATTCATTATAAAAATCAGATGCATATACAAATTGTGGTTTAATGATATATTTCCCTTTTTTGTCGATATATCCCCATTTATTGTTTGCCGTACAAACTACAGCTACTTCATTAACAAAACCACGCGCTTCAACAAATTGTGGTTCTATGACAAATTCACCTTTAATATTTATATATCCATAAAGTATTTCACCATTTGCCGCTTTCCCTTTTACACAGAACAATGCAATGTCCTCAGTGTTTGCTTCTTGACCTTTTGACTCTATTTGGTTTTTGTAAAAAAATGCCTTCAGTATTTCTTTGATACTCATTGCTTTTGATATTTATGCTTCAACCGATTAAAGTTAGTGTTGCCGCTATGGTTTTGCAACAGCTGTGTAAATGTAGGCTTTTTTTTGCGATTTCTTTCCCCAAAAAACTTCAAATCCCCCGCAATCACCACTCTGCACGCTGACAAATCCCCACTAATTGGAATTGACGTACGGTGGCTGCTATAGTAGTTAGATATTAGCCAAAAATGGGGATGGCAATATGTTTGTTGTGCTTATTAAGCTATCGTCACACCTTCGATTTTCAATAGTTTCTGTCGCAGAGTTTCGCCTTGCTTTTTGCGGATTGAAAGGTCGATACTGCACTGATTGTCAAATTGTTGGTTAGATTGCTGCGGATTTTCGTCTTTCAGCACGCGCATCACGTCGTGGGGACCGTTGGCAGAGGGCAAAAACGGTTTCTTCACCAACGAAACGCTCATCAATATAGGCAAAAAATACGGCAAGACAGGCCCGCAAGTTGCGCTCCGCTACCTTATCGACCGTGGAGTAATTATCATTCCCAAATCGAGCCGCAAGGAGCGCATGGCGGAAAACCTGAACATCTTTGATTTCAAACTTTCGCAAAACGACCTCGACGCAATCCTCAAACTCGACACCGGCGCACCCGTCGTAATGCCAAGCCACCACGACCCCGAGATTGTCAAGTGGTTTATGGGGATGGTGAAGAAGTAAGTAACTATGTGTGTCTGTCAACTGACGTAAGAAGTTGACTTCTACCGCGACGGTTATTTCCGCAAAAATTCAGAAATTCTTCACAGAAAAATTGTAACAATATGACTACCAAATCTTTAATCCCAATCCTTGCCGCCGCTGTGATGTTGTCGTCGTTCGGCAATAGCCCTCAGCAATGCGCAAGCACGCAGAATGGCATCGTAATCGAAAAACAGAGGCTTTTGTCGCTAAGTTTCAGCATGCCAAGTACCGTGAAAATGGCTCTGGCTGAATTATCGAAATTTTTGACAAAAAATTTTGATATTTCTTTGAAATTTTTGTAATTTTGTCCGGTCCGGCAGCATGATTTTTTTAACACTTAAATATACTGATTTTCAGTGTATTTACAAAATTTTGCTGCCTTTTTTTATTGATTTTTAATCACTTAAATCACTTGCGAAAGTTTAGTTAAAATAATAATACTGAAATGAAGATAGAACTATTTTCTAACGAAGATTTTGCTAAAGCCTTTCCTTTGGCAGCAGGCGCATGGGGCGAATTTTATGCCGATGAACGGCATTGGTTTATCAATGCAGTAGCAGAGTACAT
>JAFWTP010000270.1 GCA_017518845.1 Neisseriaceae bacterium | reverse complement strand
CATCTGCCCAACTATCCGGCGAAGCGATGTACATATCCAGCGATAATTCAAAATCACCGATAACACCGCCGCTTATGCCGGTGTAAATTTGAACTTCAGATTCCCAGCCTAATGCATTGGGCGCTAAAACCACATCCTCACCGTCGGCCACTGCCGTCCAGGTGCCGGGCGCATCGATTTGTGTGCCGGTGTTACCGACCGAAATATCCAACGGAACCGTCTTCACTTTTGTGCCGGTTGCCTTGGCAATGGTCGGTTGCATGCTTATGGTGTTCATATATCCATTAGGGTTCACGGTCGGGGTGTTCTGCCCGATTTGACCGCCAAATCCCTCAAACCGAATAATATCTCCCTGCGCCAAAGAAACCAAAAGATTGGAAACCGAGGGATTGCTTTCGGCCGTAACCGAAGCATAATCGGTATCGGTCGGCCAAATTTTTACGCCGTTTTTCGTAACAATAACATGACCGTCCCCGTTTTCACCGTCCAGCGTGTTTACAAAACTTTGTATACTGGAATTGTAAACGCGACCCGGCAATATTGCACTGCAGGAAATCACATAATCCCCTGCTTCGGCGGCCGTAAAGGCCACACCGGCTTTACTCCACCAATTCGCACTTGCATATTGGTTGGCGTTAATGTCTACATAGTACTCACCGTTGCCTTCCCGCCGTTGAACAATGGCAGAAGGTTGTGCCATACCGGTTCCGTCCATCGCAAAATAATAAATGTCGGAATTAATGGCATTCAGTTCCATATCTTTCCAACCACCCGATTGTCTGGTTTGGTATTGAAGTTTCCATTGACCGTCGGGCGTTACCATTGCATCTCCGGTACCTGCGGTAGCCGAATTTTGGTTGGCCGCCGCCTTGATTGACTCGGTGGCGGAAATAGCCCCTGTATCAGCCGAAACCGTAACGCCGCCAAAAACAGAAAGCGGAAATGCCACAGTCACCACCAAAACCGTCACCAAAAAGTAACTGAAAAATTTAAGCGTTTTTTGTTTCATATTGCCGAGCCCCTTTCAAACATTTTTTGTTTATTTATTGTAACATATTTCTTTAAAAATGTCATCATTTATTTGGACACTTTTTTTATATAAAACATGCTAATTTTTAAAATTCTGTGTCAATTATGCACATTTTATTGGTTGCATTCTTACCAGAACAACACTTTTTGACTTTTCCCGTAAAACGCGATATACAAAAAGATGCATCCTGACGCCAACAAAAAGAGTGTGAAAACGGCTCATTATTATTTTTATTTTCTTGACAAATACAATAAATCATTGTAAACTTTAAAAAACTATTAAATACAATGAAAATGGAGCATGTTTTATGAGTTACAAGGTATCTGATTATATTAAAAGCGATTTAACAAGATATTTTGGAAAATGTGATTTTAAAACATTATTACTCGGTCTATTAATTTAATAAGCAGAACAATAAGATGGCAAGTTGTATTTAGAATGTGTCGTGGAAAGGGACTCGTTAAATACATTGGATATTTTTTGTGGATTTTAAATAGAAACAGACATAGAATAAGAATTAATCCAAAAACAGAAGTTGGCTTTGGACTTTACATAGGTCATAATGGTCCAATTGTTTGCAACCCAACTGCAAAAATAGGAAACAATGTTAATTTGTCACAATTTACAT
>JAFWTP010000269.1 GCA_017518845.1 Neisseriaceae bacterium | reverse complement strand
CACCGATTAAGGACATAATCATGGCAAATACGGCTAATGGCACGAGTTTTTGTTCTAACAGGGCAACCACGACATAGAATTTTGCCGCAAAGCCCATTAAGGGCGGAATGCCTGCCATAGAGAACATGGCTAATAACATTAAAAACGCATACCATGGATGTTTGCGGTTTAAGCCTGCCAAGTCGCTGATGTTTTCGCACTCTTTGCCTTTTGCAGATAAAGCCAACAAAATACCAAAGGCAACCAAAGACATAATCGCATAGGTTGAGGCATAGAAGAATGCGGCGGAAACGCCGTTCAGGCTGCCTTGACCGCTGCCTGAAAAGGAATTGCCCACAAAGGCTAATAATACAAAGCCCATATGCGAAATGGTTGAGTAAGCCAACATGCGTTTGATGTTGGTTTGCATAATGGCGGCTAAATTGCCGACTACCAAAGACGCAACGGCTAAAATGGTGAGCATGGCTGACCAGTCGGCAAAACTCACGCCCATGCCTGCAATTAAAATGCGGAATGCAAATACAGTTGCGGCGATTTTGGGCACAGACGCAACAAAAGCGGTAACGGCTGTGGGCGAGCCTTGATACACATCAGGCACCCACATATGGAAAGGCACCGCTCCAAACTTAAAGGCAATACCCACAACCATAAATACCAAGCCTAATTTAATTAAAACACCATTGGCTTCTTGGCTGTATAAAGCCGCCAAAACAGCGTTCAAATCTAAATGTCCGCCTGTGCCGCCATAGACCATAGACATACCATACAACAACATACCAGACGCAAGTGATCCCAAAACAAAGTATTTTAAGGCAGCCTCAGACGCGAATGTATCGTTCGCACGCATGGCGATTAGGGCGTATAAAGACAGCGACAATAACTCTAAACCAATATAAAGCAGGATAAAGTTTTGCGAACTCACCATCACGCACATACCCAACAGGGCAAACAGCGTTAAGGTGTAGTATTCGCCTTTATACAGTTTGTTGTCTTGCAGGTAGCGGCGTGAATAGGCTAACAGCAAGAACACGGCGACATACATCACGGTTTTGGCAAATTGTGCAATGCCGTCATTGATAAACATACCGCCAAAGGCTTCTTCGTTTGGCATACCGTAAGCGTGAATTTGTAAGCCCACAGCCACTAACAAACCTAATTGCGTTAGGGCGTGCGTCATATAACGGCGGCTGTCGTCAAGGAACAAATCCACAATCAACACAACGCCCAACAAGCAGAGCAGAAATATCTCTGGCAAGGCTGCGATTAAATTCATTTGTGCAAAATCCATAGTGTGTTGTTCCTTCTTGATTAGAGTTTGCTATTCATAATGTGGTCTCGCAAATCGTTCGCCGCTTGATGAACAATTTGTATAAAGCCTTCGGGATATAAACCCATACCCAAAACGGCAATCGCCAAAATGGTGAGAATAAAGATTTCTCGTGGGGTTGCGTCTGTGAGTTCTTCTAAATGTGGATTGCTGCCCACATCGCCGAAAATCACCCGTTTGTACATCCATAAGGTGTAAGCCGCACCGAAAATCAGGGTTAAGGCGGCTAACGCCCCTATCCAGAAATTCACTTGCACCGCACCGATAATCACCATAAATTCGCCCACAAAACCTGATGTGCCAGGTAAGCCTGCGTTTGCCATCGCAAACAACATCATGAATGACGCGAAAATCGGCATTTTATTCACCACACCGCCATAATCGGCAATATTGCGGCTGTGCATGCGGTCATACATGACGCCGATACACATAAACATAGCGGCAGACACGAAACCGTGCGATACCATTTGCATAATCGCACCTTTTAATGCCCAGTCATTGAGCATATAACCGCCTGCGGTTGCCACAAACAGGAACATACCGAGTGTTACAAAACCCATGTGGCTGATTGATGAATAAGCAACCAGTTTTTTCATATCGGTTTGCACCAGTGCAACCATGCCGACATAAATCACAGCGATGAGTGATAACACAATCATCATCGGAGCGAAGAATACGGACGCGTCAGGCACAATCGGCAGAACAAACCGCAAGAAACCGTATGCACCGATTTTCAGGGTAATGGCTGCCAACACCATTGAACCGCCTGTCGGTGCTTCCACATGCGCGTCAGGCAACCATGTATGCACTGGGAACATCGGCACTTTCACCGCAAACGACATAAAGAATGCGATGAATAATAAAATTTGCGTGTTTTTGTCGATTTTGGCAATGTTTTGCATATCAATAATTTCAAAACTGCCTGCCACACGAGATAGGTAAATCAAGGCAACCAACATCAACAGTGAGCCTAACAGCGTATATAAGAAGAACTTAATAGACGCATAAACACGGCGTGGTCCGCCCCACACACCGATGATGAGATACATCGGAATCAACATGGCTTCAAAGAATACATAGAACAAGATTGCGTCTAATGATGCAAATGCTCCATTGATGGTACCTGACATAATCAGGAACGCTGCCATGTATTGTGCTACGCGTTGTTGAATGACTTTCCAGCCAGTCAAAACCACAAGCAGTGTGGTGAAACTGTTTAAAATCACAAACAACACCGATAAACCATCAACGCCCAAGTGGTAGTTGAGTTTCAACACGGGAATCCATTGATGAAATTCGGTAAATTGCATGCCGCCGTTTAAGCGGTCAAAGCCTGTGTAAAGCGGTATGGTAATCAGAAAGCCTAATAATGCACCGATGAGTGCCAACCAGCGAGCGGCAGGTGCGTTTTTATCGCTTCCTGTTGCCAACACGACAACCCCTGCAATGACGGGTATCCAAATCGCCAAACTTAATAAATGTGTATCGAGTATGTTCATTCTTGTTTATCCGTTCATTACATAAGGTTCAAAGTTTGTTTGATTAAGTCCCAGAACCATAAGGTTAAAAGCACTAATAAACCAAACACCATCACAGTTGCGTAGGTATAAACGAAACCTGTTTGCATACGGCGAACAACACTCGCAAAGAAACCCACGACTTTTGCCGCACCATTCACAAAGAAGGTGTCGATAATGGCAACATCGCCCACTTTCCAGAAGAATTGTCCGAGTTTTCTTGCCCCTACGGCAAATGTGCCGTAGTAAATTTCGTCTAACCAGTATTTTTTATCCAACATAATGTATAAGGGTTTCAGGCTGCCTGAAATTTTTGCAGGCAGACTTGGGGCTTTCATATACATAAACCAAGCGGCAATAACCCCTGCCAAACTTAACCAAAATGGCAAAGCCGTAAAGCCGTGCATCACCATATTAACTGCACCGTGAAAATGCTCTTTCATGTGGTGCATCACGCCGTGATTTTCGGAAATATGAATCGCACCGTCAAAGAAACCGCCGTATAACAAAGGTTGAATGGTTAAGAAACCCACAATCACAGACGGCACGGCAAGTGCAACCAAAGGCAACCACACAACCCAAGGAGACTCGTGCGGATTGTCGTTTTTGCCCAAACCGTGATGTTCGTGCGAATCGTGTTCATCGTGATGTTCGGGCAATTCACGCCATTTTTCTTTGCCATGAAACACCAAGAAATACAGGCGGAATGAATAGAACGCAGTTACAAACACGCTCACCACAGAAACCCAGTATGCAATCGGTGCGGCTGGCAAGGTTGAAAAACTAATCGCTTCAATAATGGAATCTTTGGAATAGAAACCAGAGAAGAACGGTGT
>JAFWTP010000268.1 GCA_017518845.1 Neisseriaceae bacterium | reverse complement strand
GATGAAGACGATGAATTGCTTGATTTAATCGAAGAAGAAGCGTACGACAAATTGCATAACAGCACGGCAGGACACCATATCGGCGGTTACCCATTTTTCACGCAATCCGACCCACGCGGCGAAGAACCACTTACAGAGCATAATATCTTGTTATTACAAATAGATAGCAAAAACGGTATTATGTGGGGAGACGCAGGCGTGGGCAATTTCTTTATCACAGCGGACGATTTGAAAAAACGCGATTTTTCAAGGGTGCTTTATCACTGGGATTGTGCTTAAAAAATGTTTTCAGGCTGCCTGAAAATTTAATAATATCAAGGAAATATAATGACCAAACTAATTATTCTCGACCGTGATGGGGTGATTAACAAAGACCGTGATGATTTTGTCAAATCTGCCGAAGAGTGGATACCTTTGCCCAAAAGTGCGGACGCGATTGCATTTCTTAATCAGGCAGGCTACACCATTGCCGTGGCAAGCAATCAATCAGGCTTGGGGCGGGGTTTGTTTGATATTGCGGCGTTGCACCAAATGCATGCCAAAATGTATCGTGTGGTGGGACAAGCAGGCGGCAATATTGCGGGCGTATGGTTTTGTCCGCATACGCCCGATGATAACTGCCGCTGCCGCAAGCCCAATACAGGTATGATTGAAGATATTTTACAACGCTTTAACACGCCTGCCTGCGATGTGTATCTTGTGGGCGATAGCCTGCGTGATTTGCAGGCGATTGACGCACTCGGCGGCAAACCTGTGTTGGTTTTAACAGGCAAAGGCAAAAAAACTTTGGAACAAGGCAATTTGCCTGAAAATACACAGGTTTTTGACGATTTATGGGACTTCGCCCAAGCGGTGTGTGCGGACGATTGATTTTATAGGGTGGGCATTCTTGCCCACCAAACGCTCCGATAGGAGCGGTGTAAAACGATTAAAGAAAAACCTTTCAGGCTGCCTGAAAAAGATAACTTCATTTCATTTTAATTTTGATAAGATATATTTCTTCGCCTATGCCGACTACGCTCAAAAAACGGAAAATATTATGCTAAAACAATCGCTTATTATTCTTTCTTTAACCCTTACTGCATGTGCCGCCGTGCCGAATGCACAGCAGGATATGGCAGCCATTCCCACGCCTAATCAATGGCAACACGCCCAAATCAATCAAACCGCACAGGCTTTGCCTAATCTGTGGTGGGAAGCCTTTGCCGATACGCAATTAAATGCGTTAGAAAACAAAGCATTAGCACAAAATAGTTCCATTTTGCAAGCGGCATATAGCCTGCAACAGTCGCTGTTGCAGTTGGATTTAGCCACGGCGGATATGTTGCCGTCTTTGTCTGCGTCTGCAAATGCTCGTGCCAGTAAGCCTTTGGACAGCGGCGGCAGTGTGTCGAAAAGTTATTCATCAAATGCGGGCATTTCGTGGCAGTTGGATTTGTTTGGCAAGTTGTTAAAAGCACGCGATATAAGTAAATGGACGGCAACGGCAACTGCCGAAGACCGTCAAAAAGTGGCTTTGGCAATTACCACGCAAGTGGCTGAATTGTACTGGGAATTAGGCAGCCTGAACCAAAAAATTGCCTTGTCCGAACAAAATTTGCAGGCAAGTCAAAAAGTTACCGATTTAGTTCGCACCAAATATAAATTAGGGGCAGCCGCTGAAATGGATTTACTGTCTGCCGAAAGAAGTTTGCGGCAGCAACAGGTGTCCATAGAAAACTTGCGTCATCAACGCAATCAGGTGAAAAATGCGTTGGCGGTGTTGGTGGGCGAAATGCCCGAAAGCGACATGGTTGAGCCAAAAACTTTGCCGCAACCGTTTAGATTACCTGAATTAAGGGTGGAAGTGCCTGCCGAAGTGTTGGACAATCGCCCCGATATTCGTGCCGCTCGGGCAAGGTTAATGGCGGATATGGCAACGGTGGATATGCGTGTGCGTGATTTTTTCCCGTCTTTTGGCTTAAATTTGGGCGTGTCCGCTGGCGGCAGTGCGTTGTCGAAAATTGTGGCTGACCCTGTGGGTTCGGCGGCGTTGAATTTGGCTTTGCCGTTTTTGAATTTTCCTGATAATGTGTTGAATTTAAAAGTCTCGCAAGTTAAATATCAATCGGATTTGGCAGGCTATAAAAACACACTTTATACGGCGTTATCGGAAGTGGAAAATGCGTCATCACAATATCATCAATTAAATCAACAACATAAATTATTACAACAAAATTTGGAAACCGCTCGCCGTTTAGAAAAAATGCGAAAAGTTCGCTATGATAATGGTGCGGACGATTTGCAAAAATGGTTGGACGCACAAAGTGATACGCGTTCTGCCGAACAATCATTAGTGGATAATGAATTGTCTTTATATAAAAACTTTTTAAGCCGTTATGTGGCGTTGGGCGGTAAGGATATTTTAACGGAAAATAAAGAATAATATTTTTTAGGTTGCCTTTAATTTAATTTAATTTCAATGAATTATAAAAACAGCACACTTTATATCGAGCCTTTTCGCATTCAAGTGGTGCGAAAAAAAGTGAAAAATATCAATCTGTCCGTTAAAAAAGACGGGCAGATTGTGGTTTCTATGCCCTATCGTGGCAAGTTAGCAGAAGTGGAAGCGTTTGTGAAAAGCAAAATCGACTGGGTGCAAAAAACGCTGCAAAAAACGCAAGCAATAAAGCCCCCAAAAACGCCGCAACTGATTGATGGCGAACAACATTTTGTTTGGGGGGGTGCTTACACGCTGAACATTATTCATGCGGATAAAGTGTCTGTTGAAAAAACCGAAAATCAACATATTGTGATGTGTATTCCCGACCATGCAACCGCAGCCCAAAGACAAAAATTATTAGACTATTTTTACGCACAATTAGTTGATTTATCTATATTTGTACAATTAGGCGTATTATGCAAAAAAATGCGTGTCCCCTTGCCCAAAGTAAGCGTACGAAAAATGACAACCCGTTGGGGCAGTTGCACGCCAGCGAAAAAAAGTATTCGTATTAACAGCGAGTTAGCCAAATATCCGCTCAAATGTTTGCAATATGTTCTGGTGCATGAATTAGCCCATTTTTTTGTCAAAGGACACGGCGATGATTTTATTGCCATTATTGATAAAAATATGCCAGACTGGCAAAAATATAAAGAAATGTTGGATAATCACACTTTTCAGGCTGCCTGAAAATATATTTCCATGAAAACAAAAAGGTTAAAAACAATGAAAAAACATTTAATTTCAATCGCTTCTGTTTTGGCTTTATCCATTAACTTGGCTTTTGCCGATAACTTGGTTTTTGACCCTGCCATTAAAACAGGCACATTAGATAATGGCTTAAAATATTATATTCTCAAAAACGAGCAAACCAAAAACAATGCTTATTTTTATTTAAATGTTCAGGCAGGCAGTATTGACGAAACAGATGAAGAACAAGGATTAGCCCATTTTGTGGAACACATGGCATTTAATGGCAGTACTCATTTTAAGAAAAACGAGTTAGTTCGCAAATTAGAACAATTAGGCGTTCGTTTTGGTGCGGACTTAAATGCTTCGACCTCTTTTCAAAATACCACTTACAATTTACAAATCAATACCGCAGAAAAAGAAAATATCAATAGTGCCTTTTTGGTATTAAGCGACTGGGCAGGCGGTATTTCTTTTGATGTGGAAGAAACTGAAAAAGAAAAAGGCGTGGTATTAGAAGAAGCCAAAAAAGATGTGGGACGGCGTTTTTATGAAAAGCGTGCGACATATTTATACCCCAACAGCATTTTTGCCAAAAGATTTCCCATCGGTAAAAACGAAATTATTGAAAATACTGACCAAAAAACCGTTAAAGGTTTTTATCAAAGAATGTATCGCCCCGATTTAATGAGCGTGATTGTAGTTGGCGATATTGATAAAGAAGAAATCGAACAAAAAATTAAAAGCCATTTTAATCACCTAAAAGTTTCAGGCAGCCTGAAACGAGCGGATAAAACCTTGCAACCTTTTGAAAAAGGTTTTGCGAATTTAGTAGAAAAAGAAGGCGGCAGTGCTTTTATTCAAGTTTTGTTTGCCGAACCCTATAAAAATGTGGATAGTGATAGCGATGTACGCAGAATATTAGTGCGTCAATATATTTCATCATTATTGCATTTGGGTTTTCAAAAGTTAAACCAAGAATTAAAAAGTCCGCAAGAAGTTTTTTATAGCAATCAAAACCTATTTCAACAAAGAAACTTAAATGCGTTTTCGATTGATATTGTGGATAAACAAAACGAACAGGCTTTGGAAAAGATATTTTCAACCATTAAAGGGGTAAGAAAATATGGTTTTTCAAATGATGATTTTGTAACCGTTAAAAAAGAATTGTTACAAGCCAACCAAACAGATTCTTTGCGTGAAGAAAGTCAAGAAAAACAATTAGGCGATATTTTAAGTTATATTCAATCGGGCAATATTCGCCAAGATAAAAAACAAAAACATGCTTTAATTGAACGCTATTTGAATGAAATTTCTTTGAATGAAGTCAATGACGAATTTAAAAAAATTACACAGGGCGATTATTTTGTGGAAATCATCAGCCAAGAGCCGATTGAATTCACACAAAAACAAATTGATAAAATAAACAAAAAATCAAAGGCTTATAATTTTAGCAAAGATTTTCAGGCAGCCGCGTCTTTAATGGATAAAACGCCACAAAAACAAGCGATTGTGTCAGACATTATTTTGCCTGATAACGATATTCACAAAATTGTTTTGGCAAATGGTGTAGTCGTTTATTTGAAAGACATTAAAACCACAAAAAATAAAATTAACTTGTTGGGCGTTAAAAAAGGCGGCTTAACAAATTTACCTGATGTGCAACAAGCCAAAATGGTGAATGCTCTCTTTAATGCGGGCAATATCGGTAAATTTGAAAAATATGAAGCCCAAAAAATGACCAAACAATACAGTTATGGTTTGAGTGTTTCTATCAATCAAACTTCTACTTCATTCAAAGGACAATCGTCCAAAGACGATTTAGAAAAAATGTTGCAAGAATTATTTGTGCGATTTACCGAACCTGTGTTGTCGCAAACCGAATGGGAAATTTATCAAAAAGAAATGAAAAGCGATATTGAAAAACGCAATCAGACGGTTGATTATCGTTTTGGTAAAGAATATCAGAAATTTTTTACAATAAAAACAAGCGAGCAATGTCGTTAGAAATTGAAGATATTGATAATGCACAATTGAATTATTTACAAAAAACCGCAGACGGTTTATTTGCAAATAGTGAGAATTATGCCTTTATTTTATCAGGCGATTTGGATATAGCCAAAACAAAAGAGTTATTGCAAATTTATATTGCAAATTTACCCAAAGGAACACCAAAAGACAGCATTTTAGATGATAAAATGCGGTCAATTTCGGGTAAAAAAGAGTTAATTCGTGATTATGGCGACAGCGATAAAGCAGAAGTAACGCTGATTTATCGCAATAACGATTTGCAAGATTATTCGGTTGAAAATCGTTATGCGTTTAATGCAATGAAAAATATATTGCAAGAAGAGTTAATGGAAAAAATCCGCGAAGAAAATAGCAAAATCTATTCTATTTATGTGGGCGGTAGTTTTACACAAATACCCTTTCCCAAAGCGAGTATAGAAATTTATTTTTCTTGCAAACCCGAAGAAGTGAATGGCGTTTTGAAAGATATTGATAAAATGATTGCCGAAATTAAGCAAAAAGGCGTTAAAACGGAACGCTTGGATAATTATAAAAAAGCCAGCATTATTGCCGCAAAACGCAATGCTCAAAAATCAGAATTTTGGGTATCGACTATTGAAAATCATTTAATTAACGAAATGCCGATTTATCAAGAAAAAGAATACGAAACACGCATTGAAAAAATCAGCGTTAAAGACATACAAAAGGCTTTGTCATTTGTTGATGTGGGCAATCGTTTTGTTGCGGTGCTAAACCCGAAAACGGTAAAATAAACGCTTTCAGGCTGCCTGAAACAAATAAAAGGCTAAAAAATGCGACAATTCAAAAACTTAATTTTACCTATTTTGTTGCTTGTGTTTGCGGTTGTGCTTGCCGTTCAATATATTTATGACGCACGCAATAAAAAGTCAAACAAACCGCCGCAATATCAAACGCCGAAATATGTTTCGCAACTGATCCCTGAGTCAGAACAACGCTTGCTTGATGAAATAGATAAAATCAGTCTGAAAACGGCGGTTAGAATTAAGGCGTTTAAAGCGTCTGATAACTTATCGCTAACTGCGTCCAAATTTGGCGGTTTGCCTTACTGGCAACCTGAAAAGCCATATCCTACGGACGAAAAAGGCAATAAAATGATTTTGTTAGCACAAATTAACTGGGCAGAAGTGCCGCATTTGCCTGATTTTCCCGAACACGGCATATTGTAGTTTTTTGTGTCGGCAGGTGAAGAACCTGTTTATCGCAATGGAATGTTTGTAGCACCTAATTCTAATTTTTTATATGGTGCGGATTTTGACAATCCATTAGCACAAAAAAACTGGCGTGCGATTTATCACGAACAAATTGACGAAAATATCGACAAGCAAGCGGTTATGGCGTTAGACATTCCTGTTGCAAGTCGTGATTACAATTTGCCTTTTTTTCATTCATACAAACTTGATTTTGAATTGCAAGAAAATCGTTTGGGTGTGGCGTATTTTCCAGAATTTAAAAGGGTGTTGAAAATAGCGGCACAAAACGCCGAAATTAAAATGACAGATAATGATATTGAAGAACCGTACAAAATTTTGGGTGATGAATTAAGTAATAAATTGTTTCGTCGCAATGAAGGACACTGGATAGGTGCTTATCCGTTTTTCACTCAAACCGCACCGCAGGAAGCAGAAAGTCTTAAAGATTACACCGTGTTACTGTTGCAAATTGATACGGACGAGGAAAATGGTAACGATATTATGTGGGGAGATGCAGGCGTGGGGAATTTTTTCATTACGCCTGATGACTTGAAAAAACGAGATTTTTCTCGTGTGCTTTATACTTGGGATTGTTATTAAACGCTTTCGGGCTGCCTGAAATTCATTGATAGGAACAGGAAATAACTATGAATACGCAACAGGATTTTGAATTAACACAAGCAGAAATTGCTGAATTAAAAGCGTTTTTAGGCAATAAAAATATACGACGCGGTTTTTCTGTGCGAAAACCCACTTATGCTGATTTGAATAGATTAACCGAACCTGCACAAATAAAACAATATTTATCCGAAATCAATTCATTGTATTTGGATTATTGTGCTGTGCCTGTGCCGCAAAGTATTCGATATTTAAATAATTTAGAAATGTTATGGATTGTAGGCGGTAATGCTGTTTCTGAATTGCCTGAACAAATAGGACAATTAAAAAAATTACGCTTTTTACAATTAAGCAATTTAAGTAAATTAACAGGGCTACCTGAACAAATTTGTCAATTAAAAGAATTAACCGATTTAATGATTGATAAATGTCTAAATTTAACTAATTTACCTGAACAAATTGGAGAATTAAGTAAATTAGAAAAACTGCGTATAGAAAATTGTTCTAATTTGAAAAATCTTCCTGAAAGTATAGGAAAATTAACTCAATTAAAAGAATTAAGTATATTAATATGTTCAAATTTAATTACGCTCCCTGAAAGTATTGGACAACTGAAACAATTAAAAAAATTAGAATTATATTCGTGTAAAAATTTATCTTTTTTACCTGAAAGTCTTGTTGAATTAAAACAATTAGAATATTTTGAGCCAAGTGCTTGCGAAAAACTAACTTTATCTGACGGTGTACAACAATTAACAATGTCATATAAACATAAAGATTTTTTAGATAAATTAGCAATTAAACAAGGAAAAAAAGAAAAGCCAGCATTAACGAAAGAACAAAAACAAGCCAAAAAAGTGTTGGCTCAAATTAAAAAAGATACGGCAACGCCCTTTGTTAAAATTAAAATTCGACAAAAGAAAAACTTACCATTAACGGCAAGCAAATTTGGCGGTGTG
>JAFWTP010000267.1 GCA_017518845.1 Neisseriaceae bacterium | reverse complement strand
TCACCAGTTCGGCAAAGGTTAAATAGGCTTCGCGGTTCGCCGTTGGGTCTCGGTCTGACCAGTCTTGTGCTGCCAATTTGTTCATAAACGAGCGGTCTTCGTTAAATTGCACCATACCTTTTAAGTAGAGAATGTAGTCCATTTCTCTGTGGTTGGGGTATTCTTGTTGAAACTGCTCAATCGCTGCCAAAGATTTTTCTTTTTCTTCGTCTAAATAAAGTGCGTATGCACTATCCATTTGGGCTTGCTGGGCAAAACGGCCGTAGGGAAAACGCGATTTTAATAAGCCATATAACTTGACGGCACGCGTATAATTACCCTTTTGTAACTCATCATGGGCTTCGGTGTACAGTTTTTCCACTGGCCAGTCTTGGGTAATTTGTGCGTCCGTGTCGGTTGTGCTTGTGGCACAAGCAGTCAGCAACACGGCGGATACGATAACAGGTAAAACAAATTTTTTCATATGATGAATGTGTCTGATTTTGAAAGTGAAGATTATAGCGAAGTTTCGAGCCTTGCGGACGAAATTGAACTGACTATTGATAATCAATATGCGGGAATGCGTTTAGACGCATGTTTGGCAAATATGCTGCCTGAATACTCTCGTTCTCGCATAACCGATTGTATTAAAAAGGGTTTTGTTTCTATTGACAATCGTGTTGCGTCTGCCAAAATGAAAGTTGTGGGCGGCGAAAAGATTATTTTCAGGCTGCCTGAAAAGGTAGAAACCGCAAATTTTGCCCCTGAAAATATCCCCTTAAATATTATTTATGAAGATGACGCGATTTTGGTGATTGATAAACCTGCCCATTTAGTGGTTCACCCTGCGGCGGGCAACTGGACGGGCACGCTTTTGAATGGCTTATTGCATTACTGCCCTGCCTTGCAAACCGTGCCACGAGCGGGCATTGTGCATCGCTTGGATAAAGACACCACAGGTTTAATGGTTGTTGCCAAAACCGTGCCTGCTCAAACCGACTTAATTCGCCAGTTGCAAGAGCGAAGCGTCAAACGCATTTACCGAGCGATTGCCAACGGCGTTGTGCCGTATGACGGCAAAATTGAAACGCAAATCGGACGCAATCCACACAATCGCCTAAAAATGGCAGTGGTGCCGTTTGGCGGCAAGCCAGCGATTACGCATGTAACCGTTTTAGAACGCTTTGAGACCCATTCTTACATTGAATGTGCATTAGAAACAGGCAGAACGCACCAAATTCGTGTGCATTTAAGAGAAGCCCGTCACCCATTAGCAGGCGACCCACTATACGGCAACCCACGCCACGCCTGCGATGAACCCGTTAAAGCCGCCATACAAAATTTAGGCAGACAAGCACTGCACGCTTGCAAATTAAGTTTGATACACCCCATATCGGGCGAAGAAGTGTCGTTCAAAAGCGAATTACCCGCCGATTTCAAAGCCGTACTCGCCGCCCTGCGTGGCGAATATGTGATGGCTACCCCATTTTCAGGCAGCCTGAAAGACGATTTTGACGATGACACTTTTGACGATGATGACGATAACGGCGTGGAAGTGGTTTATGTGAGAGAGTAACAGGCGTAGGGTGGGACAACACAACCCACCACAACGCCGAAAGGCGTTGATAACAAAAAAATTTCAGAAAATCAAATCGTTGCATTTACCCCTACGGGGCTGCCTGAAACAGCAGTCGTAGGGTGGGCAACTTTGAAGCCCCATGCGTTATATTCGTCATATGGGAACTTCTAAAAATTCAGTCGTAGGCAGGGCTTCTGCCCACCACAACGCCAAAAGGCGTTGATAACAAAAAATTCCAGAAAATTAAATCGTTGCATTTGCCCCTACGGGGCAATGGTGGGCAAGAATGCCCACCCTACGGCGGTACGCGTCATTGCGAGCCGTGTCGTAAGAACGGCGTGGCAATCTTTTGAATAATCGGCGAAAACGATTATTCGGGTAGCGAATAAAGATACAACGGCAATACAAAAATAATTTTCAGGCAGCCTGAAAACGCTTTCACCCAAGCAAGATGAAAATAATTTGCATTTATATTTAATATAGTAGATAATAACCATTCTTAAATAAGAATGAATATCGAAATAATATGCAACATTTTTTAATTGCCCTATTGATTATGCTGCGTGAGGGTTTGGAAGCGGCGTTGATTGTGGGGATTGTCGCAGGGTTTTTGAAGCAAGCAGGCAAAACGCATTTAATGCCCAAAGTGTGGGGCGGTGTGGCTTTGGCTGTGGCTCTGTGTTTTGGCGTGGGCTTTGTTTTGCTAAAAACTGTGGGCGAAATTCCGCAGAAACAACAGGAACTTGTCGGCGGCATTATTGGGCTGATTGCGGTTGCCATGCTCTCGTGGATGATTTTGTGGATGAATAAAGCGGCAAAATCTATGAAACAAGAATTGCACGGTTCTATGCAGGCGGCGTTGGCAAAAAGCGCGTCTGGCTGGTTTTTGGTGTCGATGGCGTTTTTGGCAGTGTTGCGTGAGGGCTTGGAGAGTGTGTTTTTCTTATTTGCGGTTTTTACGCAACGCGGGGCGTTATCGAATATGTCGCTCGGTGCGGTGGCAGGATTGGCTGTGGCGGTTGTCATTGGCTTTTTAATTTATCAAGGCAGCATTCGCATTAACTTGGCGAAGTTCTTTCGCATTACAGGTGTCTTTTTGATTTTTGTAGCCGCAGGGCTGTTTGCGGGTTCGTTCCGTGCCTTGCACGAGGGCGGGGTGTGGAATTTGTGGCAACAACGCTTGTATGAATATTCGTCCGCTTTTGACTGGTCAAAAGTGTTGGACGAAGACAGTCCGTTAGGCGTGATGTTGGGCGGCTTTTTTGGCTATGTTCATCAGCCGACTGTCAGCGATGCGGTGCTGTATTTCGCTTACCTTGTGCCTGTTTTGGCGTGGTTTTTGTTGGGCAGTCGAAAGAAAGTTCAGGCTGCCTGAAAGATTGTAGAACGAATTTGTAGGGTGGGTCTTCGACCCACCATAACGAACAAAACAATCGTAGAGTGGGCAACTTGTTGCCCACGCGGATAAAACACTTTCAGGCTGCCTGAAATTGTAAATATTACTACGATAGTAAATTTTATTTCTTTCTTGTTATGGAGACTTTTATGTTAAAAATCAAACCATTAGCGTTATCAATCGCGATGATTTTGGGTGTAGCGGCGTGTCAGCCGCCTGCGGCAGACAGTTCTTCTGCTCAAAACAATAACGCCGCTCCTGCGGCAAATGCGGACGGTATGGTGAATATTGCGGTGAATGATACGCAATGTGAGCCTATGGAACTCACCGTGCCCAGCGGTAAAACCACTTTTAATATTCTGAATAATTCCGCTCGCAAATTAGAGTGGGAAATTTTGGAAGGCGTGATGGTGGTTGATGAACGCGAAAATATTGCACCAGGTTTAACCGACAAAATGACGGTTACGCTGTTACCTGGTGAATATGCGATGACTTGCGGCTTGCTGACTAACCCACGCGGCAAGTTGATTGTTACCGACAGCGGCTTCAAAGCCCCTGAAAATTTGGCAGATATGTCCAAACTCGCACAACCTTTGGCAGATTACAAAGTGTATGTTCAAGGCGAAGCCAAAGTTTTAGTCGAAAAAACAGACGCATTTGTGGCAGCGGTTAAAGCAGGCGAAATTGATAAAGCCAAAGCGATGTTTGCCGATACGCGTGTGCATTACGAACGCATTGAGCCGATTGCGGAATTGTTTGGCGAACTTGACCCTGCGATTGACGCACGCGAAGACGATTTCAAAACCGTTACCGACCCTGAATTTACAGGCTTTCACCGCATTGAATATGCTTTGTGGGAAGAAAAATCTGTTGATGGTGTGAAAGACATTGCGGATAAATTGTCTGCCGATGTGAAAGCATTAGCCGCTGAAATTGATGCGTTGAACTTTCCGCCACATAAAGTTGTGGGCGGTGCGGCGGTGCTGATTGAAGAAGTGGCAGGTTCTAAAATTTCGGGCGAAGAAGACCGTTACAGCAAAACCGATTTGTCGGACTTTAAGGCAAATGTGGAAGGGGCTGAAAAAATTGTCGAACTCTTCCGCCCTGTGATTAACGAAAAAGACCCAGCACTCCTGCAAACAGTGGATAGCAACCTGAAAACGGTGAATGATATTTTGGCGAAATACAAAACCGCTGACGGCTTTTTGCCGTATGACAAACTCACCGAAGAAGACCGCAAAAATCTCGCTACGCCGATTAACACGCTGGCAGAAGAGTTAGCGAAATTCCGCGGCACTTTGGGGTTAAATTAAGGCAGTGTTTTACTTTTCAGGCTGCCTGAAAACATTTTATCCGTTGTGGTGGGTCGAAGACCCACCCTACGGCTTGAGTTAAGGCGTTTGTAAGGTGGGTCTTCGACCCACCGTTACGGACGAAATCATTTCAGGCTGCCTGAAAACAGGTGAAACACTCAACAGAAAAAGGTGGATTGTGTTCCTTCCTTTAAGTATCCCCCGAATTTCGGGGGCTTTTTTTATGCTTGTTTGACAGCGGAAGTATCAATTTGCACGAGCGTAAATGATAAATAATCTTAATCTATCAATAGATTATCCAATATTTTGCAAATGATAGTAATTTTTATTTGATTTTTATTATCAATTAGAGTATGATGCACATTCAACAACCATACACAGGAGACAGCACAATGCAACAGCAACCAAATGGCTTACACCGCGTGGTGCGGCATATTCATCAGCATTCGCCGCAGATGATGATTGCGATTGAGCAAGGCGACAAAACACAGGTGTTGTCAGCAAATTATATTGTGCATAAAAATTGTTATTATGTGGCGTTGCCGATGAAATATGTGCGTGCGTGCTTGCAAACACCGCAGACGGCGGTGTTGTTGTTGGAAACGATTGATAATTCGCAATTAAGTTGGGTGGCTGTGGCTCGCATTGTGGCACACACCGAAAGCCGTTTTCCTTATTTGCGTATGGCGTTGCAAGCACGCTTTAATAATGCCTGTTTTATGTGCGAATTATGCCCACAACAAGGGCGAGCGGTGTCTGCCACTGGACAAATTTATGATATAGACGCACAAGACTTATACGCGATTGAACAGCCACAAATGGTGGCGTAGTTTTGTGCTATTCAGGTTTTTTGTAAGTAGTTTGTAGTTTGTGTTCCTTTTCATTTTTAAATTACTTTCTCCCCCCTTGTGGGGGTTTTTTATGCTGTTTCAGGCTGCCTGAAAGGTTAGATTGAAACCTTTGCAAAACCTTACGATAAATGAAACTCCGTAGGGTGGGTGCAACGACACCACCAACCCGACCAACAGGTCGATACAAAAACAATTAAAATTCAAATGCTTGTAATTTTTAATATTTCGGTGGGTCGAAGACCCACCCTACGGCAGGTTGAATTTTTCGTTTCAAAATAAATTTTGCAGGGGTTCAGATTTTTAATTTTTAGCACTCCCCTACTGTTTCAGGCTGCCTGAAAGGTTAGATTTTTAATTTTTAGAAGTTCCTAAAAAATATTTTAGAAAATCAAATTGTTTGTTGCCCCTGCGGGGCAATGGTGGGCAAGAATGCTCACCCTACGGCGCTAATCATTCGGTTTGTTTTTCATAGTCAGGAGATTGCCACGCCTTGCCTTATGGCAAGGCTCGCAATGACGGTGGGGGTGTTGCGGTGGGCAGGAATGCCCACCCTACGACAAATTTAACCTAAAAAGGTTTTTGCAATGTCGTTCTCCGTAGTTAGAAGATTACTACGACTTGCCTTTCGGCAAGTCTCGTAATGACAGAAATGGCTTTCAGGCTGCCTGAAACACCATTCTTATGTTATAAATTGATATAAATTCTCAATATCTAACTCATAAAATATATACTATATTGATTTTATTTAATATATTTTTCTTGTTATTTCTACAAATATATATGATAATCGCTCTCATTTCTTTTTTCCATCAATTAAGGATAATACGATGATGACACACACACAGTTTAAAATGGCAATTTTGCCTATGGCTTTGTTGTTGGCTGCGGCGGCAAATGGTGAAGAACAAGCAACGCAGTTAGAAGATGTTACGGTGAAAGCCAGTCGCATTTCTGCCAAGCCTGTGCAGGATTTTCGTGAGTTTGAAAAGTCCAACGCAACCGATTTGAAAGATGTTTTGGCCGATGAAGTGGCGGTGCAGTTTGGCGGCGGTAATGGTTTGTCGCAACACATTACTCTGCGGGGTATGGGGGCGGATCAGATTGATTTCGTTGTGGATAACGCTTCCACAGACGCAACCAGCATTTTTCACCATCAAGGGCGGTTTATGCTTGACCCTGCTTTGGTGAAAATCGTGAAAATTGAAAAAGGTACAGGCTCGGCAAGTTCGGGTATTGGGGCGACTTCTGGGCGAATTGTGATGGAAACGGTTGATGCTACTGACCTTTTGCGTGATGATAAAAATGCAGGTTTCAGGCTGCGTGGCGGTTATGGTTCAAATAGTGGGCATTACGGCGGTGTGGCGGTGTATGGACAGTTGGCAGATAAGTCGATTGACGGCATTTTTATGGGCAACTGGACGCACGAAAAAGATTATAAAGGCGGTAAAAATTATGTTGCCGCAGACGGTACGGATACGCTGAAAAACAGTGCTTTGGGCAATCGTTCTTATTTAGCCAAAGTGAATGTACACCCTGTGGAAGATATGACGATTGGCTTAAAACATAGCCGTGAAGAAAATTATGGCGAACGCAATTTGCGTGAAGAGTTTTATTTCGGCACAACCAACGATAGTCCGTATTACAAACACCGTATTCAAGACAATACCAACTTGTATTTCAAAGCCAAAAACGCTGGTATTTTTAGCAATATGGACGCGAATGTGTTTCGTATCAATTCTAAACACAAATTGCAATCGACAACACCGACTACGCCAGAAGTGGAAACAGTGGGCGGCAACCTGAATTTAGCCAGCAAAATCGACGACAATCATACGCTGAAATATGGTTTGAACTATCGTAGCGAAGACGCTGTGCGAGATAAAGACAGCGAAATCAAACAGCAAAAAGACGATTACAAAGCCTATATCGAAGGCTTGTGGGGTTTGGGTGCGAACCAACAATTCACGCTCACAACAGGTTTGGCGTATGACTATTTCAAAATGAAATCTGCTGGCAATGCTACACCTGCCATATCAGACGGCAAAGTTAGCCCAAGTGTCGGCTTGATTTGGGACGCAACGGATAATTTGTCGTTCTCTTTAAGCCACAACTACGCCACGCGTTCGCCCCGTTTTTACGAAGTGCAATTAGCAGGCAATTCGATTTCATTAGACCCTGACTTAAAAGCCGAACGCTCTCGCAATACAGAGGCGAATGTGAAATGGCAATGGAACGGCTTATCGTTAGACGCAAGTTATTTCTATCAAAAAATCAAAGACTTAACTGTTTATGAAGGCGGCGGTAGAAGTGGCAAACCGATTGGCATTAAATCAGAAGGCAGCCTGAAAAACAAAGGCTACGAAGTGAATTTAGGCTATAAATGGCGTGGCTTGAAATCGCGTATCGGCGTGGCATACAGCAAGCCCGAAATGGACGGCACTACGCTGGATGTGGTGCAACAAGCCATTCCGATTGGCAGACAGTGGGTTACTTCGCTTTCCTACCACTTTGAAAAACCGCATTTGGAAATTGGCTGGCGTGGCAGATACGCCGAAAAATCGTCTTATTTGCCTGAAAGCAGCGGTCGTGGCGGCGGTGAGCCAGTTGAACGCACAGGCTACGGCGTGCATGACTTTTTCGCCAACTGGCAACCCACAGGCAAAGACGATTTGAATATCAATTTAAGTGTGGATAACGCCTTTAACAAATACTACCGCTCCCACAGCCAAAGAGCGGGGGCAACAGCCCTACCCGAACCAGGACGAGATATTCGATTAGGCTTGTCGTATCGCTGGTAAAAGTTTTCAGGCTGCCTGAAACTGTTCAGGTAGCCTGAAAAATGATTTTAAAGAGATAAAAATGAATATTTCCTTTTTACCACAATGGTTTTTATGGGCATTTGCTGCCGCTGTGTTTGCGGCTTTAACGGCAATTTTTGCCAAGTTAGGCTTAAAAAATATTGATTCTGACTATGCCACTTTTATTCGTACTGTGGTGATTTTATTCGCTTTATCGGCATTTTTATCGTACACAGGCAAATGGCAAAATCCTACGACTTTATCATATAAAAACTGGATTTTTTTGGTGCTGTCTGGCTTGGCAACGGGTGCGTCTTGGTTGGCGTATTTTAAGGCTTTGCAAATCGGCAATGCTACCCAAGTTGCCCCTGTGGATAAATTTAGCGTGGTTTTAACCACTGTATTTGCGGTGATTTTTTTGGCAGAACGCCCCACTGCTCGCGAATGGTTGGGCATTGCCTTGATTAGCACAGGTGTTTTGGTGTTGGCTTTACGAAGATAAGTTTATGTTTTACTTGCGTTTTTTAATTCCGCTTACCTTATTTTTAGCATGCCTATCGCTGTTTGTCGGCGTGGGAAAGGTCAGTGTCGCAGGCTTAATTTCAGGCAGCGACACCGACTGGTTATTGCTGATTGAAAGCCGCATTCCCCGCTTAATTGCGATTTGCATTTCTGGGGCGTGTTTAAGCGTGTGCGGCTTGGTTATGCAGTGTTTAAGCCGCAACCGCTTTGTATCGCCCACAACCGCAGGTTTGGAAGATTCCGCTCGCTTGGGCGTTTTGTTGGCGATTATCTTTTTTGCTTCATCATCTAATTTAATTCAGGTAGCCATTGCCACGATAACCACTTTTGCGGGCTGTTTATTATTTGCCGCTGTATTACGCACTATTAAACACCGTGATGCGGTATTTATTCCATTAGTGGGTATGATGTTGGGCAATATTATTAACGCCATAACAGTTTTTTTCGCTTTGCAATTTGATTTATTACAAAATATTCAATCATGGTTACAAGGCGATTTTTCAGGCGTTTTACACGGTAGATATGAAACACTTTATATCAGTATTCCCGCATTGATTTTAATTTATTTTTATGCCCAAAGATTTATTCTCGCAGGCTTGAGCGAATCTTTTGCGGTGAATTTAGGCTTAAATTACAAACGCACGGTTTTATTCGGTTTATTGTGCGTTTCTCTGGCAACCGCTGCCGTAGTTGCCACAGTGGGGGCTATTCCCTTTTTAGGCTTAATTGTACCGAATATTGTGGCTTTATATATTGGCGATAATTTACAAAAAACATTACCGCACAC
>JAFWTP010000266.1 GCA_017518845.1 Neisseriaceae bacterium | reverse complement strand
TTGATGAAAGCAAAAAAGCAGGCTCGTGGTCTATGCGGGTTTTCATTTTTCAGGCTGCCTGAAACCTTTATCAAGATGCCACAATATCAAATTGTTCTTGCGTATAAGCCGATTCGGCGGACAGCGACACAGGCACGGGCAGCATATCGCACAAAGCACGGAATGCGGCGGATTCTTCGTCTATCAGCATTTCCACTACATTCGGAGCGGCATACACACGCAGTTCTTTAATGTATTCTTGATCAGCCGCTCGGCGGATTTCTCGTAAGATTTCATAGCACACGGTTTGCATGGTTTTAATATGTCCCCTGCCATGACAATACGGACAGTCTTGCGAGAGCAAGTGATACAGGCTCTCACGCATTCTTTTGCGGGTGATTTCTACCAAACCCAAAGAAGTAAAGCCATTGAGCGTTACTCGTGTGCGGTCGTAAGACAAGGCTTTTGCTAATTCTTGTAGCACCAATTCGCGGTGTCCTGCCCCTGCCATATCAATAAAATCGACAATAATCATACCGCCAATATTTCGCAAACGAAGTTCTCTCGCAATGGCGTGGCAGGCTTCTAAATTGGTTTTGAGAATGGTTTCGTCAAAATTGTGCCGTCCGACAAAACCGCCTGTATTCACATCAATCGTGGTCATCGCTTCTGTGGGTTCAATCACCAAATAACCGCCCACTTTTAAATTAACGCGGGGATATAAGGCACGGCGAATTTCGTCTTCAATGCCAAACGCACCAAACAAGGTTTTTTCTTTTTTATCGAACAACACTATTTTATTGTTCGCATTTTGTGCATATTGCCCTGCAAATTGGCACATTTCTTCGTATGCCGTTTTATCATCAACCCACACTTGACGCGTTTGTTTGTTGAAAATATCTCGCAACACACGCAAATGTAGCGGCAAATCTTGGTGCAGTAAATACGGAGCAGGCTTGGTGCGAGCGTTTTCTTCAATGCGACTGCGTGCCGAACACAGATATTCAAAATCGGCACGCAACTCTTCATCGCTAATACCGTCAGCCCCTGTGCGAATAATAAAACCGTGCGTTTCACCCTTTTCAATCATCATATTGCGTAAGGCTTCACGCAGGCGATTGCGTTCAAAATCGTCTTCAATGCGTTGCGAAACGCCAATGTGGTCGTCCTGTGGCAAATGCACCAAAAAACGCCCAGCCAGCGACAGTTGCGTAGAAACCCTTGCTCCTTTATTGCCAATCGGGTCTTTCACCACTTGCACAGGCACGGTTTGCCCTTCAAACATAATCTGTTCAATGCGGCGTGTGCTATTGGGATTGCGGCGGTGTTCCACGGTATCAACAATATGCAAAAACGCCGAGCGTTCTAAACCAATATCAATAAACGCACTTTGCATACCAGGCAGAACGCGATTGACCGTGCCTAAATACACATTGCCCACAAGCCCACGCCCTGCTTGGCGTTCTATATGAATTTCACAGGCATTCTCGTCTTCTAACACCGCCACACGCGTTTCTTGTGGGAACACATTGACTAACAGCGTTTCCGCAGGGCGTTCTAAAACGGGCGGCAATACAATTCCTTGTTGTAACATAATCTATATCCTTAAATTAAAAAGACATTGCAACAATAACTTGCTTAAAAATGATTGTTACAATATGTTTTTTTACCTTTCAGGCTGCCTGAAAATAATGTTCAGGCTACCTGAAAATAATGGATAAGGTTAAAAGGGTGCATTTTCTCACGAATTGGGGTAAATGGGGAAACTGTATTCACTTTATTGCCGTTTATTTCAGGCAGCCTGAAAAAAAGCGTATCTTAATCAAGATACGCTTTTTTATTGACGATAAAAAACTTACATTTGTTGCAACCACGAACGCATGGTGTATGCGTCATTGGTGCGTTGGTTGGTGTTGCTGGAATTCATCAGCACCATAATCACAGGGCGGTTATCCACATGGGCATAAACCACCATACACCGCCCTGCTTCGCGAATATAGCCTGTTTTTTGCAAACTAATATCCCAATCGCCATTGCGGATTAACTTATTGCTGTTGCGGTAATTCACTTGGCGAATTTGTGTAACCCGTTTGGTTACTTTACGCACTTTTTTGCCTTTTTTCACCCGTTGCGTTTTTTTCACTGTGGCACGCACTTGTGTGGAAGCACTGTTGTGCGTTGAATAATAACGAATTTTTTCGTATTTATGGGCGGCTTGCACCATTTTCACCAAATCTTGCGGTGTCGAACGATTGCGTGGGTCTAAACCTGTGGGGTCGTAAAAAACGGTGTCGTTCATGCCCAAACTTTTGGCTTTGGCGTTCATTGCCCGAATAAATGCGTTCAAACCGCCAGGATAATTGCGTGCCATTGCGTGAATGGCTCGGTTTTCGCTGCTCATCAGCCCCAAATGCAGCATTTTTTCGCGTGTCATTTTTGTACCAACAGGCAAGCGACTGCTTGACCCTTTTAAGCGGTCAATATCTGCCGATTGCACGGTAAGCACTTGATTCATATTGGGTTTTGCGTCCAAAATAACCATTGCCGCCATTAACTTGGTAATAGACGCAATCGAACGAACTTGGTCGCTGTTTTTTTCATACAACACTTTGCCTGTATTAGCATCAACAATTAAAGCCGCTGATGAATGAAGCGGCAAATAACTGTGATTATTGGCTGTATTATCGTGCGAAGAATACGATGCAAACGAACCTGCTGTCGCCGTATGGTTTGTTAAATTTTGCGCCAAAGGTGCATTTTGTTGTGCCAAAAGATATTGCAACAGAGCAAATTCGTCATCGCTTTGATGATTTGCCTGATTGTCTAATTGTGCGGCAAACTCGCCCAAAGCGTCTTCGTCATCGTCTTCGGCTTGAATCACCACGCTTTCCACTTCATTTTCTTCGGCGACATCGGTGCTGTTGTCTGCGTTGTTCTCTTCTTGTTGCGTGTCGATTTGTTGAATAAACGCCCCCATTGCGTCATCTTCGGCAAAAATTGCTGGGGAAAACAGCAAAGAAAGCGTGATAAACAAGGCTTTCAGGCTGCCTGAACAGGTTTTGAATTTCATTGGTTTCTCTCTTGATTATTGAAAAAATAAAACAATCCGTTAAATTATAACTTATTATTTTTTCTTTTGCTGTCATTTTGTTACAATATCGCATTTATTTTTTTAAGTTAAATCAAAAAATGTCAGAAAAACCCAAATCCGTTTATGAACAGAATAAACTATTAAAACGATTACGCCATGAAACAGGTCGTGCGATTAACGATTTTCAAATGATTGAAGCGGGCGATAAAATAATGGTGTGTTTATCGGGCGGCAAAGACAGTTTTGCATTATTGGATATTCTACGCCAACTGCAAGCATCTGCCCCTGTTGAATTTAGTTTATTTGCGGTAAATTTAGATCAAAAACAACCGAATTTTCCAGCCGAAGTTTTACCTAATTATTTGAAAAACATCGGAATAGACTTCAAAATTATTGAAGAAGACACTTACAGCATTGTCAAAAGAGTTATTCCAGAAGGTAAAACCACTTGCGGATTATGCAGCCGCTTGCGGCGGGGCATTTTATACCGTGTTGCCAAAGAAATTGGGGCAACAAAAATTGCATTGGGACATCACCGAGACGATATAATCGAAACCCTGTTTTTAAATCTATTTTACGGCGGAAAACTGAAAGCCATGCCGCCAAAATTAGTGTCGGATAACGGCGAACATATTGTTATTCGCCCTTTGGCTTATGTTAAAGAAAAAGATTTAATTCGCTACGCCGAAATCAAACAATTTCCGATTATTCCGTGCAATCTGTGCGGCTCACAAGCAAACCTGCAACGACAAGCGATTAAAGAAATGTTGCAATTATGGGAAAAACAACACGCAGGCAGAATTGAAAATATTTTTTCGGCTTTGCAAAGCGTTGCTCCGTCTCATTTATTAGACAGACAACTGTTTGATTTTAACAATATGCCAAACGGCGGCGATATTCTGTTTGACAACGAATTTTCAGGCAGCCTGAAAACACCTGATACAGGTAAAAAAATTATCAATATTTTGGATAGTCGTTAAGACAATGAGTAATGAGCAATTTTCAGGCAGCCTGAATTTTAAATTCTGTGTCATTACGAGATTTGAACGAAGTTCAAATCGTGGTAATCCAATAAAAAATCGCAAGATTTTTTATCAACGCCAAAGGCGTTGCAACGCACTATTTCTTACAAAATTTATGTAACCTAAATTGTATAATGCAATGCAACTACAACGCCTAACGGCGTTGATAAATTGCTTCGCAATTTATTGGATTGCCACGATTTTTTCTTACGAAAAAATCTCGCAATGACACTGATTTTATTTTAACTTCACTTCGTCCGCTCCACGCTGTTTCAGGCTGCCTGAAAAACTTTCAAACCGACTAAAATTTTGTTTTTTCAGGCTGCCTGAAATACAATAATGCTCTTTTAATCGCTTTCAGGCTGCCTGAAAAATATATCTATTTGGAAAATAAATCATTATGAAACCAACCCTTGTGATTGTGGGTCGTCCGAATGTCGGCAAATCCACGCTTTTTAATCGACTGACCAAAACGAAAGACGCTTTGGTTGCGGACATTCCAGGTTTAACTCGCGACCGCAGTTACGGGCACGGACGCGTGGGCGACAAGCCTTATTTGGTTGTGGATACAGGCGGTTTTGAGCCTGTGGTCGATTCGGGCATTTTGTATGAAATGGCAAAACAATCGCTGCAAGCGGTTGATGAAGCAGACGCGGTGCTGTTTTTATTAGACGGCAGAACGGGCTTAACCGCACAGGATAAACTGATTGCTAATCGCCTGCGGCAGTGCAACGCCCCTGTTTTTGTGGCAGTCAATAAATGCGAAGGTATGGACAAAAATATTGCCGCCGCCGAGTTTTTTGAATTAGGCTTATCCGAACCTGCGATTATTTCCGCCGCACACGGCGATGGCGTGCGTGCCTTGATTGATGAAATTCTGCAATCGTTTCCTGATGAAGAAACCGAAGACGAAACGCAATATCCACGCTTTGCGATTATCGGTCGTCCAAATGTGGGCAAATCCACTTTGGTGAATGCAATCTTGGGCGAAGAACGGGTGATTGCCTTTGACGAAGCAGGCACTACGCGGGATTCGATTTATATCGACTTTGAACGCAATGGGCAGAAATTCACCGTGATTGACACCGCAGGCGTGAGACGGCGTGGTAAAGTGCAAGAAACGGTTGAAAAATTTTCCGTCATCAAAACCATACAAGCGATTGAAAACGCTAATGTCGCCGTTTTGGTGTTAGACGCTGTCCAAGATATTGCTGACCAAGACGCGAATATTGCGGGTTTTGCGTTAGAAGCAGGTCGGGCTTTGGTTTTGGCGGTAAATAAGTGGGACAGCGTTTCGCAAGAGAGACGAGATGAAATCAAAAAAGATTTGGCGCGCAAACTGCATTTTTTAGGCTTTGCCAAACTGCATTATATTTCTGCACTCAAATCAACTGGCATTAACGGTTTGTTATCATCTGTTCAGGCAGCCTATCAGGCGGCAATGATCAAAATGCCCACACCCAAAATCACCCGTGTACTACAAACCGCAATCGAACGCCAAGCCCCGCCACTACAAGGTTTGGTGCGTCCCAAAATGCGATACGCCCATCAAGGCGGCTCAAATCCGCCTGTAATTGTGATACACGGCAATGCTTTACACCGCATTTCAGACGCATACACGCGTTATTTAACGCAAAGTTTTCGCAAAGCGTTTAATTTAGAAGGCACGCCGTTACGCATTGAATACCGTTCAAGCGACAACCCCTTTGCCGACAAGGATAAACCCAAAAAACCTTTGCGGCGTGCGGTATTGAGCAATCGCATTGCTAAAAAAGAAGAAAAAAAGGCGTTGAGAAATCGGCGGTTGAAAAAAGGTAAAAACAGTTAGTAGTGAGCAGTGAGCAGTTATTTCGTCAAGCCTTGTCAGGCTTGACAAATATATTTAGGTACCGCTTCGATTAAGCGTTTCAGGCAGCCTGAAAACTTTGCAAAACCCAATCTGAAACAAAAAAGCGTTCGTTATAGGGTGGGCATTCTTGCCCACCGCAACGCCGATAGGCGTTGATTACTCATTGTTTTTTATGAATATTTCGCTCTATCTGGCGAATGGTGGGTTGGATTGTCCCACCCTATAACGATTGCATTTATTATATGTAAAAATAGGTTTTGCAAAGGTTTCAGCCTGAACAACAATAAATCAAAAGCGAGATAATTATCTCGCTTTTTTTGCTTTCAGGCAGCCTGAATTGCTCATTGCTAATTGCTTTTCACTTCTCGCAAATCAATCCAACCTTTATTGGTTTGCACCACAACCGCTTGCGATACCACGGGTTGTGATAAATTTTGATGAAGTTGCGATGAACTGTCAGCCAATACTTTTTCTGCCCATTTATGCAAGCGGTATTTGCCTTGATAGGACACACGGCTCACCGTCAAACCATTATCCGCAGTGGGTGCAGAAAACCATTGAATATTCTGTACGCTTAAATTGCCCACGCACAACTCGCGGTTATTCATTTCACCGCGTACAAATTGTCTGCCTTTGGGCGTTAATTCATACGAAGACACCCACACTTTTTTGCCCAAATCAGGGCGTTTTTCGTCTTTGTGTTTTTTGTATAAGCCCGCTTTGGTGAGTGCCGTCATTTGTTTCACGGCTTTGGTGTTAATGCGTTTGCCATTGACATCAATTTTGGTAAAACGCACCGTATCGCTACCCAACACATTGGTAACACCGCTATCAATCGCAGGAATCACTGCCATACACAAAGGGTGTGCGTTGTTATAATCTTCAATCGCTTTTTTAATGGCTTTATCGCTTTGTTTGCCGTCATTGCCACACGCTGTGAGCGTAACAGCGGCAAGCAGGCTGATGAATATCATTTTTTTCATTTTTGCGTCCCATTCTCCGTTACAATGTCGTTATTATACAAATTATTTTGAGTTTAAATGATGATATTCGTTTATGGTATTGTCAATTGTGGCAGTGTCAAAAAAGCACGCCAACAATTAGACGACAACGGCACAGCATATGAGTTTGTCGATTTCAAAAAAACACCGCCCACAGACAAACAAATTGGGCATTGGTTAAATCAAGTGGGGGCAGAAAAACTCATCAACAAAAAAGGCACCAAATGGCGTTCTTTAACGGACGAAGAAAAACAATTACCAGCCACAACGCTCATCGCCCAATATCCCACAATTATCAAACGCCCATTGATAGAATGGGCAGACGGCACCATTAGCGTAGGTTTAGATTGGACTACAAAAAAATAATGCTTTGTAATATAATGAAAAATTATATTTCAGGCAGCCTGAAAAATTCAAACAACAAAAGGAAATGCGATAGAAAATGAACAACATCACCATTTTTATGTCCGATATGCATCTGTGTGCGGATACGCCCGATTTGAACGCCCTATTCTTTCGCAAATTAGACGAATGGGCAGGCAAAATTGACGCTTTATATCTATTGGGCGATATTTTCGATGTGTGGGTAGGCGATGACGATGATGACCCCGTGTTAATTGAAATCACCCAAAAAATCAAAGCCTTTGCCGCCAAAACACCGTTGTTTATTATGCGGGGCAATCGCGATTTTCTTATTGGCAAAAAATTTGCCGCCAATACTGGGGCAAAAATTTTGGACGATGACCCTTGTCTGATTAACTGCTACGGCACGCCGTTTATTGTCTCGCACGGCGATATTTTCTGCACCGATGATGTGGAATATCAACAATTCCGCCGCAAAAGCCGCTCATGGCTGTGGCAATTTTTAGCACGCTTAAAACCATTGGCAAAACGGCGACAAGTAGCCACACAAATTCGCCATATATCGCAAACCAAAAAAAGCCAAGCCGTGCAGTATGAAATTGCCGATGTAACCGAAAAAGGCTTAAATGACGCACAAAATAGGTTTTCAGGCAGCCTGAAAAACCCTGCGGATATTATTCACGGCCACACACACCGCCCTGCCATTCACACACATTCATTGAACAATCAACCATACCGCCGCTTTGTTCTGCCCGATTGGTATGACGACAAAGGCGGCTGCCTGATTGTGTGGTCAGACGGAGAAATCGAACATGCAACGCTTTAAACAGTGAGTAGTGGGCAGTTAAATACTTCGTTTCAGGCAACCTGAAAAATATGTCGTGCAAAAAAAACACCGCAAAATAGCGGTGTTTTGATTTAACAGCAAAAACTATTTCTTTTTGGCACGCCGCCGTTCTAATGCGGCATTCACGGCAGGATCGTTTAAGCCTGCCAACCATTGCAATAAACCTTCATAAGTGGCTGGATTTTCTGCCAAAACGGGACGCAGTTCTTTGTGATAAGCCAACTGTTGCAACAGTTCGGGCGGCGATTTAGGGTTGGCGGCGGCGGCTAAAATCGCGGGGTTAATCGCACTGTTGCTCTCCGCTTTATCTTGCGGTTGATTGCTGGCGGCGGGTGCGGTTTTTGCTTTCTCTGCCTTGCCCGCTTTGCTAAGAGCGGCTTTTTCTGTTGCTGCTTTTTTCTCTGCGGCTGCTTTTTCGGCTGCTGCTTTTTCTGCGGCTTCTTTTTCGGCTTTTTCTTTGGCTTCTTTTGCCGCTTCAATCGCGGGCTCTACGGTAGGCGGATTCATATTCAGGTTGCCTTGATATACCGCCCCTTGTTCAATCTTCAAAGTTTCGGTGTTAATGTTGCCCGAAAACACCGCAGAACTTTCTAAATGCACATGACGGGCTTCAATATCGCCTGTCATCTGCCCAAAAACGGCAATTTCGCGACATGCTACATTGCCTTGCAACCAGCCTTTTTCGCCAATAATCACGCAGTCGGTGGAAACAATATCGCCCTCAATTTTGCCGTCTATTTGAATGGGCGTGGAAAGCGAAAGATTGCCGTAAATTTCACAGCCAACACCAATCACGGTGGCGGCAGATACTTGTACTTCGCTTTGAGCGGCTGAATTATCCCTTTTGGTTAATTTACTGAACATAATAAAACCTGCTGTTCTGTTGATTTTGCACAATGCAATCTTCGCATTGTAACAGAAAGCAAGAACTTGCAAAGGGGGAAAAAGTCAAAGAATGGCGTTTTTTAAAGGTTTCAGGCTGCCTGAAACCTTTGCAAAACTCAATCTGAAACAAAAAAAGTATTCGTTATAGGGTGGGCAGGCTACCCACCACAACGCAGTAGGCGTTGATTATTTATTGATATTAAAGAAAATTCCGCCATATCTGGCGGTTGGTGGGCAGGAATGCCCACCCTATATAACTATTTTACTTTCGACAAAGCATTCAGGCAGCCTGAAAAGGCGATTTTGCCGACTTGGATTAAGTCGAAATCTTGTTGGGTAATCCACGAAATGATTAAGCCCCAATGCACGGCACGAATGGTGTGCATGGCTTCATTCACAGAAATATGCTCGGCAAGTTTGCCGTTTTTTTGAGCGATTTGTAGCAGTAACAGCAGGCGTTCTTCGCCTAATGCGGCGTGTTTTTCCCAGATTTTATAAATGCCTGCATTATCGGGTGTGCTTTCCCATTTACGCGAAATAACCCGTAAAAATTTTTGTAATTGTTTGTTTTCATTAACAATATTAAAAGAAAATAAGATATTTTCTAAAAAACAATCCCAAGCAGGCGTGTTCATACGATTGCCCATTGTTTGTTCAAAATTCGACATTACGGTGTCGCACATCGCGTCAAACAAATCTTCTTTATTTTTAAAATGCCAATACACCGCCCCACGCGTTACGCCTGCTCTGGCGGCAACTTGGGCGAGCGTGGTTTTGGAAACCCCCTGCTCGTCAAATAAATCCAAAGCCGCACAAATTAAATCGGCTCGGGTTTGCAAACTGTCGGATTTGGTTCTTCGCATATGCTTGATTTCTTTTCGTGTTTTATTTTTTCAGGCTGAAACCTTTGCAAAACCTATTTTAAGCATAAAACAAATGCAAATGTTATAGGGTGGGCATTCCTGCCCACCAACCGCCCGATAGGGCGGAATTTTCTTAAATATCAATAAATAACCAACGCCTATCGGCGTTGCGGTGGGTAGCCTGCCCACCCTATAATGGACGCTTTTTTTGTTTTAGATTGAGTTTTGCAAAGGTTTCAGGCTGCCTGAAAATCAATTAGCAATTAACAATTAACAATGAGTAATTATTTTATCAGTTTATTTCAGGCAGCCTGAAAAATCATTGCTCATTGTTTTCCCTGCCGCAATAAACCAAATCACGCCAATCACAAACATCGGCAGGCTTAACCATTGTCCCATTGATAAGCCAAGCGATAATAAACCTAAATGTTCATCAGGCTGGCGGGTAAATTCGATGATAAAGCGAAACAAGCCATAACCTGCTAAAAATAAGGCGGTAACTTGTCCTGTGGGGCGTGGTTTTTTCGAGAACAGCCATAAAATAATAAATAAAACAATGCCTTCTAACGCTAATTCGTATAAAGGCGATGGGTGGCGTGGCAAACTGCCATACTGTAAAAATGCGGCTTGCATATTTTCAGGCAGCGTAGGCAACAGAGCAATGTCGGCATTGTAAGCGGTAGGAAAACCCATAGCCCAAAAGGCAGCAGGATCGGTTAAGCGTCCCCACAATTCGCCGTTGATAAAATTGCCCATTCGCCCACTTGCTAAACCCAAAGGCACAAGCGGAGCAATTCCGTCCGCACATTTTATCCACGATATGCCGTGTTTTTTGGCAAACAAAAAAGAAGCCACAGCAACACCCAAAAAGCCGCCATGAAAAGACATACCGCCCTGCCACACCTTGAAAATATCCACAGGGTGAGCAGCAAAATAAGCAGGTTGATAAAACAAACAATAGCCCAAGCGTCCGCCCAAAATCACGCCCAAAATGCCGTAAGTGAGCATATCGTCCAAAGATTCTTTGGTAAAAGGACTGTTGTTTTGCTTGATGCGTATTCTGCCCAACCACATAAACAAAACAAACGCCAAGATATAACTTAACGCATACCAGTGAATAGAAAATACGCCAAAACTGACGGCAACAGGGTTGAAATTAGGGTGAATAATCATTGTGTTATCGGTTTTTTAATCAAGGGGGTTATTATAGTCGATAAATGGGCTTTCAGGCTGCCTGAACCACAAAAACGGAGCATTGCTGCTCCGTTTTTATTCTGCTTCAATTATCGCAATATGGTATTGCAAATTTCCATCACTTGTGCAGGCACGATGCCTAATACGAGTAGAATTAAGGCGTTGATGGATAAGAGTGCATAAGCGGCGAAGCCCAAGTTTTCGTTTGCACCGCCGTCTTCGGGCAACTCGTCAAAGTACATGGTTTTCACTACTCGTAAATAATAGAACGCACCGATTAAGGACATAATCATGGCAAATACGGCTAATGGCACGAGTTTTTGTTCTAACAGGGCAACCACGACATAGAATTTTGCCGCAAAGCCCATCAACGGCGGAATACCTGCCATGGAGAACATGGCTAATAACATTAAAAACGCATACCACGGGTGTTTGCGGTTTAAGCCTGCCAAGTCGCTGATATTCTCGCATTCTTTGCCTTTTGCCGACAAAGCCAACAAAATGCCAAAGGCAACCAAAGACATAATCGCATAGGTTAAGGCATAGAAGAATGCGGCGGAAACGCCGTTCAGGCTGCCTGAACCTGTGCCTGTAAATTCATTGCCCACAAATGCCAACAGCACAAAGCCCATATGCGACACAGTAGAATACGCCAACATGCGTTTGATATTGCTTTGCATAATGGCGGCTAAATTTCCAACCAACAAGGACGCAACGGCTAAAATGGTGAGCATGCCTGACCAGTCGGCAAGATTAACACCCATGCCTTCAATTAAAATGCGGAATGCAAACACGGTGGCGGCAATTTTAGGAGCAGACGCAACCAGTGCGGTAACGGCAGTGGGCGAGCCTTGATACACATCAGGCACCCACATATGAAACGGCACAGCACCAAACTTAAACGCAATGCCAACAACCATAAACACCAAGCCTAATTTAATCAGCACAGGGTTGGCTTCGTTCATATACAGTGCGGTTAAAACTTCTTTTAAGCCCAACTGTCCGCCTGTGCCGCCATATACCATAGACATACCATACAACAGCATACCTGACGCGAGTGAGCCTAATACAAAGTATTTTAAGGCGGCTTCACTGGCAAATGTGTCGTTGCTACGCATGGCGATTAGGGCATATAAAGACAAGGACAATAATTCCAAGCCGATATACAACAGAATAAAGTGTTGCGCACTAATCATCACACACATACCGAGTACGGCAAACAGTGTGAGTGTGTAATATTCGCCTTTGAACAGTTGCCTGTCTTGCAAATAGCGGCGGGAATAAGCCAACAGCAGGAATATCACCGCATACAGCACGATTTTGGCAAACTGGGCAATGCCGTCATTGATAAACATGCCGCCAAAGGCTTCTTCGTGGTGCGAGCCGTGCGAATAAGCGTACATCTGCAAACCGCAGGTGATAATCAAGCCCAACTGGGTTAAAGCGTGGGTTACATAACGCTGGCTATCTTTCAGGAACAAATCGACAATCAACACCACGCCTAACAAGCACAAGAGAAATATCTCTGGCAAGGCGGCGGTTAAATTCATTTGTGCAAAATCCATAGTGTGTTGTTCCTTCTTGATTACAGTTTGCTATTCATAATGTGGTCTCGCAAATCGTTCGCGGCTTGATGAACAATTTGAATAAAGCCTTCTGGATATAAACCCATACCCAAAACGGCAATCGCCAAAATGGTGAGAATTAAAATTTCTCGTGGTGTGGCGTCTGTGAGTTCTTCTAAATGCGGATTCGTGCCCATATCGCCAAAAATCACGCGTTTATACATCCACAAGGTATAAGCCGCACCGAAAATCAGGGTTAAAGCGGCAAGCGCCCCAATCCAGAAATTCACTTGTACCGCACCAATAATCACCATAAATTCGCCCACAAAACCTGATGTACCAGGTAAGCCTGCATTTGCCATTGCAAATAACATCATAAAAGAAGCGAAAATCGGCATTTTATTCACCACACCGCCATAATCGGCAATGTTGCGGCTGTGCATACGGTCATACATGACACCGATACACATAAACATAGCGGCAGACACGAAACCGTGCGATACCATTTGCATAATCGCACCTTTTAATGCCCAGTCATTAAGCATATAACCGCCTGCGGTTGCCACAAACAGGAACATACCGAGTGTTACAAAACCCATGTGGCTGATTGATGAATAAGCCACTAATTTTTTCATATCGGTTTGAACCAACGCAACCATACCGACATAAATCACGGCGATGAGTGATAACACAATCATCATCGGTGCGAAGAATACGGACGCGTCAGGCACAATCGGCAGAACAAACCGCAAGAAACCGTATGCACCGATTTTCGGGGTAATGGCAGCCAACACCA
>JAFWTP010000265.1 GCA_017518845.1 Neisseriaceae bacterium | reverse complement strand
AATTTTATATGATTTCTCATAAAGAAACCATTATCATCTGCCGTTGCTTCTATTGTTAATTTCCTAGTAATACTATCCCAGTTGAATGCGGTATTTTCTCCATCTTTATCTTTACCTCTATATGTAATTCTTTTAAATTTATTTTTGTTTTCTTTCATTTTATTTAAAAAATTTATTTTATCTATTAGTTTCATACCCACACCATCATAAGATAACTTCATTGAAAAGACTGATGGAGAATCATGTCCAAAGAAATCTGGAATTTTATCATATACTTTATCATTTGATTCAGATTTGGGTAAGAAAGTGAATGATATTTCTTTTAAATTATCTATTATTTCAACAAATTCTTCAGGAGTTTTGAATATTCTTTGACACTCAAATCCCAAATTTGTTCTTTCATTTAAGTAGTCCTTTAATACACTCGCTTTTCTAATATCAGATATGTACAGTATATGCTCCTGTATTGAATATAAAAGAAATAATTGATTTCTTAATTCTGCCTGATTAGGTTGTCTTTTGTTAGGTAAAATTAAACGTGTTTGAGTATCTAACAGTTCATCAGAATAAGGTTTTGGTTTTCCATATCTCATATAAATCCAAACAAAACTATTTTCAATAATTTCTGTTTCAATTATATAAAATACTCCATTTTTATCATATTTGTCTTCTTTCGGAAGATTTTTAAAATCTTCAACATTCAAAAAATTATTATTTTTTTTGAACAAAAACATTTGACTAAATGAAATTTTTTCCATAATTAAGCCCTCCGTTATTAAAAAATTACATACAACCAAATAAAATCGCACTAAATGATAGCATAATTTTGCTTTTGATAGTCATTTTTTTTGTTACAGGGAAGTGGGTTGTATTAGTTTTATATATCTCGAGCGTAAGGGTGTTCTTACGATGATATGTTTTAGAGTAGCCTGAAATGATATAATTGCTACCCTTTTACGGAAGAAATCTATTATGTGGATTAGACAACTCAAATTTTTTATGCTCCCTGAAAATGCTATGCCAGACCGCGAAACGCTGTCGCAAGCCTTATCTGAACACGCTTTTCAAGCGGTTTCGGGTTTGGCTTTATTTAGCGAAGGTTTTGCTAATGCGGTGCCGTTTAGCGATGACTTGATTTTTTCAACGCAAAATAGCGACAAAATATCGCTGAAAAAAGAAGAACGCATTTTGCCAGCGGCAGCGGTGAAAGATTTATTAGAAGACAAAATTGCCGATATTCAAGCCAAAACCGCTCGCACCGTTGGACGCAAGGAAAAACAACGCATTAAAGAAGAGTTGGTGAATGAATTACTGCCTAAAACTTTAAGCAAAAGTTCGCGTACCCATTTGTATTTATTGCCAAAAAGTGGTTTATTGTTGGTGGATAATGCCAATGCCAATCGAGCCGAAAATGCGGTGTCGCGTTTTCGTGAAGCATTAGGCGATTTGCCTGCTCGCTTGCCCAACACCGTTAAATCGCCTGAACAACTGATGACCGACTGGCTTTTGTCAGGCGAGTGTGCAGGCGGATTTGATTTAGACGATTCGTGCGAAATGAAATCGCTTGCAGATGAAACAGGCACAACCGTTCGCGTAGCCCGTGCCGATTTAACTTCTGATGAAGTGGTGCAACACGCCAAAAGCGGCAAAACGGTTACGCAATTAGGCTTAACTTGGCAGGATAAAATCGCTTTTGTTTTAAGCAATGATTTATCCATCAAACGCATTCGCTTTTTGGACATCGTGCAAGAAGAAGCCGAAAACGACAGCGATGATCTACCCGCACTCACCGCCGCCACGCAATTATTAGCCACACAAACGCTTGCCGATATGTTTGATGAGTTGATTTCACATTTGGGCGGGGTAAGCGGTTAGCAATTAGCAGTGAGCAGTGAGCAGTTGTTTCGTTTTGCCTGACGGTAAAACAATTATATTCGGATAACGCTTCGATTGAGTTTTAACTTCACTTCGTTTGCCACGCTGCGTTTCAGGCTGCCTGAAACGAAGTTCAACGAACGAAGTGAAGTTAAAATAAAATCGAAGCGTTATCAAAAAATATCCGTCAAGCCGCAGGCTTGACTAAACAACTGCTCACTACTAACTGCTCACTACTCACTGCCTATCAACTCAATCTATCAAAAAAATTGAAAAATTTTTTTAAATTTTTTTTTGTTGCAAAGCGAAAATAAAGCACCGCAAACGCACCGTTTTCAGGCAGCCTGAATAGAAAAATTGCGTTTCAGGCTGCCTGAAAATGGCAAACAATCAAAAACGAACACAAACGCACAAGTAATTGAGTAAAACAGTTATTTTTGACGCAAATCAAACAATAGACAAATACTTTTTTTGTCGTATAAAATGCCGCCTTAATCTCATCGCAAGATGTATTTTTCCCTTGTTTTTTTACAGTAAAGGACTGAACTATGTCATTGAAATACCAAGAAGCCATCGCTGACGCTGGCAAAGCCATTGGTCAATTCAACCCCGAATACGCTGCACGCATGCGTTTGCAAAACCGTTTCAAAACAGGCTTGGACATTGCCAAATACACCGCAGGCATTATGCGTCGTGATATGGCGGCATACGATAACGACACTTCCAAATACACCCAATCTTTGGGTTGCTGGCACGGTTTTGTGGCTCAACAAAAATTGATTTCGATTAAAAAACATTTCAAATCAACCGAACGCCGCTATTTATACTTGTCTGGCTGGATGGTTGCAGGCACGCGTTCTAAATTCGGTCCTTTGCCTGACCAATCTATGCACGAAAAAACCGTTGTGGCTGATTTGATTGAAGAAATCTACACTTTCTTAAAACAAGCAGACGCTCGTGAATTAGACTTATTATTCACCGCTTTGGATAAAGCACGCGAAGCAGGCGATTCTGCCAAAGAAAAAGAAATTTTGGATCAAATCGACAACTTCCAAACCCACATTGTGCCGATTATTGCGGACATTGACGCAGGTTTCGGTAATGTGGAAGCCACTTACTTGCTCGCTAAAAAAATGATTGAAGCAGGTGCGTGTGCCATTCAAATCGAAAACCAAGTGGCAGACGAAAAACAATGCGGACACCAAGACGGTAAAGTTACCATTCCGCATGACGACTTCATCGCTAAAATCAATGCCGTGCGTTACGCATTCTTGGAATTGGGCGTTGATGACGGCGTGATTGTGGCTCGTACCGACTCTTTGGGTGCAGGTTTGACCAAACAAATCGCTGTTTCTTCACAAGAAGGCGACATTGGCGACCGTTACAACAGTTTCTTGGACGGCGAAGAAGTAACCGATTTATCACAAATCAAACCAGGCGATGTAATCGTTAAAACTGCTGGCAAAGTGATTCGTCCAACCAAATTACAAAGCGGCTTGTTCCAATTCAAAAAAGGTTCAGGCATTGACCGCGTGGTAATGGACTGCATTCACTCCTTGCAAAACGGTGCAGACTTGTTGTGGATTGAAACCGAAAAACCACATGTAGAACAAATCGCTGGCATGATGGATCAAATCCGCAAAGTGATTCCAAATGCGAAATTGGTATATAACAACAGCCCATCTTTCAACTGGACTTTGAACTTCCGCAAACAAGTGTTTGAAGAATGGAAAGCCGCTGGCAAAGATGTTTCCGCTTATGACGAAAACAAATTGATGAGTGCTGAATACGATGACACCGAATTGTCGAAAGCCGCTGATGAAAAAATCCGCACTTTCCAAAAAGACGCGTCCGCTCGTGCAGGCATTTTCCATCACTTGATTACCTTGCCGACTTACCACACAGCCGCTCTTTCCACAGACGACTTGGCAAAAGGCTATTTCGGCGACTTGGGTATGTTGGCTTATGTGGCAGGTGTTCAACGCCGCGAAATCCGCAACGGCTTGGCTACTGTTAAACACCAAAACATGGCAGGTTCAGACATTGGCGATAACCACAAAGAATACTTCGCAGGTGCCGCCGCTCTGAAAGCCGCTGGTAAAGACAACACTTCTCACCAATTCGACTAATCTTTGGTTTGTTGAAGTCAATAAAAAACCGCAGTCGCAAGATTGCGGTTTTTTTGTGGGAAGAAAAAGTTTCAGGCTGCCTGAAACCTTTGCAAAACTGGCATCTGTGGCAGATTTCTTCGTTAGGCTTACGCTCGAAATCGTAGCCTTTCTATTTGTTATGTCTTCGATTTGAAGTGCTACTATAACTTTGAACTCTACTCACATCTACCAGTTTTGCAAAGGTTTCAGCCTGAAAGAATTATCAAAGCGTTATCTTTATTCAATTCGTCAAACCGCAGGTTTGACATAAGCACTGCTCACTACTCATTGCTCACTGCTCACTGTTTTCAGGCTGCCTGAAAACTATACCCACTCAATCAATTCGCTATATGGCACTAATTTTTCATCGTGCGTTAAAAATCGCATTGGTTCGCTTACTGCTTGGGCAATCAGTAGGCGATCGAATGGGTCTTTGTGTTTGTCAGGCAGGGTTTCGGTTGCCACGATGTGTTCTAATTTAATTGGCAAAATGCCTGTGCGAAATGTTCGCAAACACTGCAATAAATCATTTGATGATATGGGCATTTCTTTGGGGTGTTTTTTATGCTTAATCGCCACTTCCCACACGCTTGCCATACTGACAAAAACACGGTCGTTTGCTGATTGCATTAAACGCACAACGACATCAGGTAGCCTTTTATCGCCTGTTAAGCCCCATAAAACAAGGTGTGTATCTAATAAATATTTCATAGCGTTTCAAACATTTCGGCAATTTCGTCATTGTGTTTATCAATATCATCGGGGATTTCAAATTTCCCTTTGGCAATGCCGAATGGAAATTTTTCTCGCCTAACGAACGGCATAATTCTTGCCACAGGCTTGTTATTGCGGGCAATGATGATTTCGCTTTCTTGTCCGCTTTCGATTTGTTCAATCAAAGCGGAAAAGGTTTGCTTGGCTTGAAATATATTGACTTGCTGCATTTTGTTTCTCTTTTCCTGTTGAGTATGGATAAGGTT
>JAFWTP010000264.1 GCA_017518845.1 Neisseriaceae bacterium | reverse complement strand
GTCTGCGGCTTCACCGCCTTGACTGCTTTTGCTGTGAACCGACTATAATTTTTCAGGCAGCCTGAAATAGATTTTAAATCAATCTCCAAAAAACCAAAACTTCGCTACCCACAAGGCGGAGACTATCCACACCATAATCGGCACTTCGCGTGCTTTGCCGCATAAGGCTTTGACTATGGTATAAGAAATAAAGCCCATGGCAATGCCGTTGGCGATTGAGTAAGTAAAAGGCATAAAGGCAATGGTGAGAAAGGCGGGAGCGGCTTCGGTTAAGTCGTTCCAGTTAATTTCCAAGCAACTTTTCATCATTAAAATGCCGACAAAAATTAAGGCAGGAGCGGTTGCGAATTTAGGCACGCTGCCCACCAGTGGCGAAAACCACAATGCTGCCAAAAACAGCAAGCCCACCACAATCGAAGTTAAGCCTGTTTTGCCCCCTGCGGCAACGCCTGCGGCGGATTCCACATAAGCGGTAACCGATGAGGTGCCTAATGCCGAACCTGCGACAATCGCCGATGAATCGGCTAACAGGGCACGGTTTAAGCGGGGCAATTCGCCTTTTTCATTCAGCAAGCCTGCACGATGTGCCACGCCTATCATCGTGCCTGTGCTGTCGAATAAATCAACCAAAAAGAACACAAAAATCACGCTTAATAAAGCAGGGGTAAATAGGCTTTGGAAATCCATTTGCATTAAGGTTGGTGCAATGGACGGAATTTCGCCGACTATGCCTTTAAATTCAGCATCGCCCACATGGAAAATAATGGCTAAAACGGTAATGCTTAAAATGCTGATAATAATCGCCCCACGAATGCGAAAATGGTCTAACGCCACGATAATGAAAAAACCTAACAACGACAGCAACACTTCGGGAGATGAAATAACGCCCACAGTTAATAATGTTGTAGGGTGATCAACCGAAATGCCCGCATTTTCCATACCGATAAGCGTTAAAAACAAGCCGATACCTGCCCCTATCGCAAATTTTAAAGATTGCGGAATACCGTTGATAATGGCTTCACGAATTTTCAGCACGCTAAATATCACAAACACAATACCCGACACGCATACCGCCGCCAAAGCCACCTGCCATGGCACGCCCATGCCCTGACACACGGTGTAGGTAAAATAAGCATTTAAGCCCATACCAGGGGCTAACGCAATCGGATAATTTGCCACCACGCCCATTAAAATACAGCCAAACGCAGACGCAATGCAGGTTGCCACAAACACCGCACCCCAGTCTAAGCCCGCTTCGCTCAAAATGTTCGGATTGACAAAAATAATGTAACTCATCGCCAAAAAAGTGGTGAGCCCTGCTAACAATTCCACACGCAACGAAGAATTGTTGTCCGTAATTTTGAAGATTTTTTCAAGAAAATTCATTTTAACCCTGCCTGAAAAGTTGAACAAACACTATGCGGTTGTCTGTTTTTTACGCCGTAAAAACTGCCACAACCACATAAAATAACCCGACAAACTGTATAACAAAAAGCCCAAAAACAGCACCACAGACGGTTGCAAGAATAATAATAAAAGCAAGCCAACCAAAATCACCATCACAAAAAACGGCACAGGGCGTTCTGATGTGCTTAACTCTTTGAAACTCCAAAACTTAATTTGCACCACCATAGACAGCCCCGCAAACAGGGTTACGCCTAACGCAATATAGTTAATGTACGGCAAGCGTTCGTAACCGTGATGCACCCAAATTAAACCCGCCACCAAAGCCGCCGCAGTCGGACTGGGCACGCCGATAAACCAGCGTTTATCCACCTTGCCGATGAGCGTATTAAACAAAGCCAAACGCAATGCCGCACACGCACAAAAAATAAAGGCGACCGCATAACCCACTCGCCCCAAATACTTCAACTGCCACACATACGCCACCAGTGCAGGTGCCACGCCGAAACTCACCATATCCACAATGCTGTCTAACTGTTCGCCAAACGAACTTTGCGAATTTGTCAGCCGTGCAATGCGACCGTCCAAACCATCGCACACCATAGACACAAAAATCCACACCGCTGACTGAATATAATGTTCAGCCATCGCTTGCGTAATCGAAAAAAACGCTGCCAACAAAGCCGTCAGCGTAATCGCATTCGGCAAAAAATAAATGCCATTACGGCGGCGTTTGACTTGCGTATCTATGCCATTATCTTCATTAAAAGTATTCATAAAACAAATAGTTATAACTTTTCATACTGCCTGAATAATCCATATCGGAGTATATTTTAGCCCTTTTTTGGCGTGCATAACAGTATTTTTCAGGCAGCCTGAAAGTTGCTGTCATTGATAATCAGAAAAACACAAATGATTTTCAGGCAGCCTAAAAAGCCGCCTGAATATTAAATAATCAACGCAATCAACAGCGATAACACCACCACCGCAATCAGAAACAGCACCATTTTGCCCATTTTGCTTTGCAAAAATTCAAAGCGTTCGTCTTTGGCACTTTCCATGGCCATTTGCATTTGGTATTGTGCTATAACTTGTTGAATTTTCTTGTCTTCTTCTTCCGACAACGGTTTGGGTTCAATGGTTTTGTCGTATTCGGCGCGTTTGGCTTCGTCCAACAGCACGCTTTTGACTTCGCGTATTTTTTCTAAATTCCACTCGCCGCTTTCGGCTTTGGTGCGTAAGGCACGCAAAATTTCGCCATCGCCTGCGGCTTTGCCTACGCCTAATTGTTGATACAAGGTTTTGTCCGTCATTGCGTTTGTCCTTTCAGTTCGTTTGCAACGAAGCATAATGCTTGTCGCAATAATTCAATGGATTGCGGCTCGATTGCAGAAATTCGCACCGCACTGATTAAGCCGTTATTATTGCGTAAAATTTCTGCTTTTGTGTTAGAAATTTGGTCAATTTTGTTAAATATTTTAATTTTGGGAATGTCGATAGCACCGATTTCATGCAGCGTTTGTTCCACTTTATCGGCTTTTTCTTCATAATTTTTATCTGAAATATCAATAATATGCAATAAAATATCGGCGTTTGCTGTCTCTTCCAAAGTAGCCGAAAATGCGTCAATTAAAGAATGTGGTAAATCGCGTACAAAACCGACTGTATCAGTCAAAATAATGCTTGTATCAGGCGACAACCACAGGCGGCGAGCGGTTGTATCAAGTGTGGCAAACAGTTGATTTTTCACCAAAACTTCGGATTTTGTTAAGGCGTTAAACAGTGTGGATTTGCCAACATTGGTGTAACCTACCAAAGCAAACACGGGCATTTTGTTGCGTTGTCGATTTTGCCGTTGCACCGCCCTATTCTTTTTAACTTCTGATAGGCGTTTATTGAGCCGTGCGATTTTCTGCCCGATTAAGCGGCGGTCAAGTTCTAACTGCGTCTCGCCTGGACCTTTTAAGCCGATACCGCCCCTTTGACTTTGCAAATGCCCATAACCACGAATTAAACGAGCCGATAAATGCGTTAATTGTGCGGTTTCCACTTGCAATTTGGCTTCTGGGGTTTGGGCTCGCTGTGCAAAAATCGCCAAAATCAAGCCCACACGGTCTAAAACACGACACTGCAACACCTTTTCTAAATTGCGTTCCTGCGTGGGCGTCAATTCGTGGTTAAAAACAACCAAATCAATTTTATGCGTCGCCACCATTTCGGCTAATTCTTCTGCCTTACCCGTGCCGACAAACAAAGCCGAATGCGGCTGATTGCGTTTGCAGGTAACGGTTTGCCGTAAATGCCCATCAACCGCCTTGACTAATTCAACCGCTTCCGCTACCGCAATATCAAAATCAGGAATATGCGGAAAATCCACACACACTAATAAAATTTGTTCTATTTCGACTTTTGTATTGTCGATTTGAAATGGCGTTTTCATTATTCAGGCTGCCTGAAAATATTTCTTTTTATAATATTGATAATGGGCGTGTAATAATAAAGCGGTAATCATTGTGGCAGGTAATGAACCCATAAAAGTACCTATTGCCATATGCAAAAATGTATGCGTAGGGTTACTTAACCACATAACCAACAATGGAGCAGTTATGGCAATGATAATGGCAAAAATAAAAGAACATATTATTTTTTTGCCTATGGTTGAGCAATATTTTTCTAATGTCAAAGAAAAAAGAAAACTTTGCACAATCGTCATAAAATAAATACCGACTAATACAACAACGAAAAACAAGAAAAAAGAAATATCTAATGTTTGGCGATAATCAACACCAAGTAGCATGGCAAATAAAAACAGCACAATAACTATTAACAACGGCACAAGCAATGTACCGAAAACAATTCGTGCAATTTTCTGCCCTTTTGTGGGCTGATAAGCATTTTCAGGCAGCCTGAAATCACTTGATTGAGGCGGTGCGTAGGGGTTTTCTTCTTCTATCATTATTTATTCCTTTCAGGCTGCCTGAAACATATATTCAGGCAGCCTGAAAAATTTAATCTTCTTTATTATCAATAACTTCTGTTTTTTCAGGCAGCCTTGCTAATACGGTGCTACATGCAAAAACTTTGTCGCCAATCGCCACTTTGGGCGTACTTTCAGGCGGTAGGTATAAATCTACGCGTGAGCCAAAGCGGATTAAGCCGTAGCGTTCGCCGCGAATTAAGCGGTCGCCGTTCTCGGCATAATTCACAATGCGGAGAGCCACCAAGCCTGCGATTTGCACAAAGGTCATCGCGAAACCTGTGTCGGTCTTTAATAAAATGGCGTTGCGTTCGTTTTCCACACTGGCTTTGTCTAATGCGGCATTCAAAAAACTGCCGCCAAAATAATCCACGCGTTCCACCACGCCTGTGAGCGGCACACGGTTAGAATGCACATTAAATACATTCATAAAAACGCTGATTTTCAAGGCTTCGACTTGGCGAAATGGGTCGGTGGCTTTTTCCACCACCACAATTTTGCCGTCCGCAGGCGACAAAACATCGAGTTCATCGTCCGAACCTGCTTCGCGTGGTGGATCACGGAAAAATTGCACGGCAAACGCCGTTAAAAGCCAGCCGATAATCGAAACCCATGGACAAATCAGCAATAAAATCAAACTGATAAATGCAAACAAGGCAATAAAAATCCAGCCTTCTTTGGCAATAATGGGGTGTGGGTAATAAGGTTGAGACATTGTTTTTTCCTTTTAATTAAAATTAAAGTTTCAGGCTGCCTGAAAATAAAACTACAAAATATGGCATTCAATAAGAAACCCCTTGTCGTATGCCGTTGGCAATTAAGCCCACCGCATGCACATACATTC
>JAFWTP010000263.1 GCA_017518845.1 Neisseriaceae bacterium | reverse complement strand
TCTTGACGGCAAACAGATTGACAATTCCGGCAGACTCAAAGGAGATGTAGTTATTGCCAATGCGGATAAAATTGATATTACAGGTGGTAAAGTAATTGCTGATTCGGCGATTGTAATCAAAGGTAAAGAGATTAATCTTGAAAGCACCACCACAAATAACAAAGATGGTACAAACAGCATAGACAAACGAGCTACCATCAAACTTACCGGTAAAAACAACAACGGCATAATCTACATCGATGGCGAAGATAAACTTAACAGCAAAGCGGCTAAAATTAGCAACACCAGTCAAGGTGGCAATACTACCATCAGCGGTGGTGAAATTGAATTAGGCACAGTTACAACTTCCCACAATGAAACCTTTGGCGAAGCCACAGATAAAAACCATCGCATCGTTAAAACAACAGAAGAAATTGGTACAAATATCAACACTGCCGGAAACATCAACGTTATAGCTCATTCCGGCAGACTTAATGGCACTGCGGTTAATATAAATAGCAAAGATGGAACTGCCCTACTCTATGGAAAAAATGGTATTGCAATAAACGAAGGTCGTCAAACAATTAAATTAGACGAAGCTTATCAGAGCAAATCAAAAAATCTTCTTTCTAAAAAAACTAACAACTATCAAATTCAAAGAGATGATAATTTAGCGATTAATAGCAATATCACAGGTAATAAAGTAATAATTCAATCGCAAAAAGATATTGATTTAACAGGAACAAATGCCGTATCGGACAATGGCACGGTGATTTATTCAGAAAACGGTGATGTAAAAATCAACGCAGCCAAGAACTATTACAACAGAGAAGAAGAAAGAAAGGTTAAAAAATCAGGAATTCTCGGCACAGGCGGCATAGGCTTTACCATTGGCAAACAAAAAAACAAAACCGAAAACGACAATGCGGCATTAATTCATTCGGGCTCAATGATTGGAAGTATCAACGGCGACACCAACATTTACGCAGGAAAAGACTACATCCAAACAGGTTCTACCGTATCATCAATCAATGGTGAAACCATAATTTCAGGCAGCAAAGTGGATATCAAAGCTGCCCAAAACCGTAACGAAGACAAATACAAACAAACATTCAAGCAAACAGGTTTAACAGTATCACTATCTTCTCCGATTACCGATTTAGCCCAAAAAACTGCACAATCAGCCCAAAAGATAGGCAAATCCAAAAATGACCGCATCAACGCTATGGCAATGGCAAATGCAGGCTACGGCGTATACAGCATGATAGCCAAAGACAATGAAACAGGCGTATCGGTAATAGATAACGCTAAAACAGCCGTTAATCAATTAGCCGATGGCAACTTGAAAAACGCAGCCCAAAGTGCAGGAGTTAAAGTTTCCATATCTTATGGACAACAACAATCCAAAAACCAAAGCAACACCCAATCCACCACCGCCCAAGAGAGCCAAGTATTAGGTGAAAAGGTTCATATCACCGCCAGAGATAGCAATATCAACATTATCGGCAGTGATGTTTCCGGCAGACTACAAACTGACTTAACCGCTAAAAATAATGTTAATATCCAATCATTTAAACAGACACACACCAACCTAAGTAACAATAAATCAAGCGGATTTAATGCAGGGGTTGCGGTAAAAGTTGGTAATTCAATGGCTGTTGGTTTCAACGCATCTGCCAACTACGGCAAAGGCAAAGCCAATGGTGATAGCACTACCCACCGCAATAGTCATGTTGGTTCGACAACAGGCAAAACCAATATCACCGCAGGCGAAACGCTTAACATCAAAGGCGGACAAGTGCAAGGAAAAGGCGTAGGCATTAGTGCAAAAGATTTAAACATCGAAAGTCTGCACGACACTGCCATATACCATAGCAAACAACAAAACCTTTCCGGCAGTGTAACGATTGGAGCAGGAGCAAACGGCACGATTGGATACAATCAATCAAAAATCAATTCCGATTACGCTTCTATCAATGAACAAAGTGGCATATTTGCTGGCGATGATGGTTATCAAATCCACATCAAAAACCACACCGATTTAACAGGCGGACTAATCACATCAACCGCAAATGCAGAACAAAACGGCAAAAACTCATTTGCAACAGGCACACTAACCTTTGCAGATTTAGCAAATAAAGCCGAATATTCTGGCAACGGCTTTGGAATTGGCGTATCAGGAACAATAGCCGGCACGCCAAATAACAATCTAATAAACGTAGCTAATAAATACAGCCTTTCATCAGACGGCATAGGCTACGGACACGATAGCCAAAGCCAACAATCGGTAAGCAAATCAGGGATTAACACCGCTAATATAGTGATTACGGATAAAAATAAACAACAGCAAATCACAGGCAAAACAGCAGAAGAAACGATTAAAGCGGTGAAAACCAATATCACCG
>JAFWTP010000262.1 GCA_017518845.1 Neisseriaceae bacterium | reverse complement strand
TTTCCAACCCACCAAGCAAACCGCAAGGTTTGCATAAAACGAAAGATTTAATCAACGCCTATCGGCGTTCTTGGTGGGTTGGAAACCCACCCTACAACAACGCCGTTGGCGTTGCGGTATCTGCCTGCGGCGTTGATTGTTTATTGATATTTAAGAAAATTCCGCCCTATCGGGCGGTTGGTGGGCTGACACGCCCACCCTATAAAAATTTGCATTTGTTATATGCTTAAAATAGGTTTTACAAAAGGTTTCAGGCAGCCTGAAAAATTAAAAAAGCACCGCAAACGGTGTTTTTTTATCACAAAACGCAATTACAGTTTTTGTGCATTGCTTGCCAAGTAAGAAGCCACGCCTTCTGCGTTGGGTTTCATACCTGCTTCGCCTTTGTGCCAGCCTGCGGGGCAAACTTCGCCAAATTCTTCGGTAAATTGCAACGCGTCAATCATGCGTAACATTTCATCAACATTGCGTCCCAAAGGCAAGTTATTCACCACTTGGTGTTGTACCACGCCGTTTTTGTCGATTAAGAATGAACCACGGAATGCCACGCCGCCTTCGCTTTCCACATCGTAGGCACGAATGATTTCGCCTTTCACATCGGCAACCATAGTAAAGCCCACTTTGCCGATACCGCCTTTTTCCACAGGGGTTTCACGCCATGCGTTGTGGGTGAATTGGCTGTCAATCGACACCGAAATCAATTCCACATTGCGTTGTTTGAACTCTTCCAAACGGTTGTTAAACGCCAAAATTTCAGACGGACACACAAAGGTGAAGTCCATAGGATAAAAGAACACCACGGCATATTTGCCTTGTGTGGCTTTTTTGAAGTTGAAATCTTCAACAATTTCGCCATTGCCTAAAACAGCGGGGAATGTTTTTTGATCGCAACAGAAGAATGGTGCGGGTTTTGCAACTAATACTGCCATTTATTACTCCTGAAAATATGTTTGCTATAAAAGGGCGTACTATGGGCTATTTTTTCTTTTTCGACAAGCAGAAAATGATAAATTAAAGGGATAGTTTTTATTTAATGTGGATTGGGTTATGTATTTTCAGGCTGCCTGAACGCTTATTTAAGAACATAATGACTGCACAAACCGCATAAAAACGCTTATAATTGAAAAATTTTTGTAACTAATAAAAGGATTGCTTGATGAACATCTTACGCAAACTGTTGCCCGTATCGCTGATTGCGGCGGGATTTTTAACTGCTTGCTCGCCGTCTGAACAAGCCGCCGCCCCTGCTCCTGCCACACCCGATACACCTGCTCCTGCTGTGGTCAAACAAGTGGCGATTACTTCGTTTGTGGAACACCCCGCTTTGAACTTGGTGCGTCAAGGCGTGATTGAAGAATTAGCCGAACAAGGTTTCAAAGAAGGCGAAAATTTGAAAGTGAATTTTCAATCGGCACAAGGCAATGCAGGCACGGCTTCGCAAATTGCCAAACAGTTTGTCGGCAGCAATCCTGATGTGATTATCGCCATTGCCACACCGTCTGCCCAAGCCATTAAAGCCAACACCGACACCATTCCTTTGGTATTCTCCGCGGTAACCGACCCTGTGGAAGCCAAATTAGTGCCGTCTTGGGAAGCGTCTGGCACGAATGTAACAGGCGTATCCGACTTGTTGCCATTAGAGCCACAAATTGACTTAATGAAAAAAGTGGTTCCTAATTTGAAATCAGTGGGTTATGTGTATAGCCCAGGTGAAGTCAATTCCACGATTGTATTGAAACAACTGACCGAATTGTTAGAACCGCAAGGCATTAAAGTGGTTGCCAAATCTGCGGAAAAAACGGTTGATATTCCCAACGCAACCAAGTCCTTGAAAGGTAAAGCAGATTTGATTTACACTTCTTTGGATAACAATGTGGTATCGGCTTACGAGTCGATGTATCAAGCCGCCAAAGAAGTGCAAATTCCTTTGGTTGCGTCCGACACCGACTCCGTGCCACGCGGTGCAGTGGCTGCTTTGGGCGTGAATTACTACGATGTGGGTCGTGAAACAGGCAAAATCGCCGCCGATATTTTGAATGGTGCGAAAGCAGGTGAAATTAAACCCCGCACTATGGAAAAATTAGACCTGCATGTCAGCCCCAATCACGCCAAAGTGCAAGGCATTGAATTATCGGAAGAATTGGTGCAATCCGCTCAAAAAGTAGTAGAAGATGCGGCTAAATAATTTTTCTATGTAATTAAAAACGGCATTGCGTTGGGCAGTGCCGTTTCTTTTTAGGCAGATGCAAAGGTTTCATCTACCTAATCGACAAGGGGATTGCCACGCCGTTATTTCATAACGGCTCGCAACGACAAGTATTTTTCAGGCAGCCTGAAACACTTGTTTTTCCGACACTTCGCACCATTCGCCCAAGCCTAAATTTAGGTTTTGTATATGCAACGCTCCGATTTGGCAACGCACCAAACGCAGGCAGGGTAAGCCCACAGCCGCACACATTCGCCGCACTTGGCGGTTTTTGCCCTCTTCTATGGTGATTTGTAACCACGAATCAGGCACGCTTTTGCGGTAGCGAATGGGCGGCTCTCGCTGCCACAGCCATTGTGGTTCGCTGATGATTTGAGCAGTCGCAGGTTTGGTTTTAAATTCTTTTAATTCAATACCTTGACGAAATAAAGCAAGATGATTGTCAGTCGCCACACCTTCGACTTGGGCTAAATAAGTTTTGGCGATATGGCGTTTGGGGTGTGTGATTTTGTGTTGCAGTTGCCCGTTATCAGTCAGCAACAACAAGCCCTCGCTGTCGGTATCCAAACGCCCAGCAGGATATACATTCGGCAGGTTAATATAATCTTTAAGCGTTTTATGCTTGCCGTCAGGCGAAAATTGACAAATCACGCCAAAAGGTTTGTTCAATGCGATTAGCGTCATAATCCAGTGCTTTCAGGCTGCCTGAAAAATAATTTCATCAGTCATTTTACGAAAAATCAAAGCATAAGGGGCGGTTTTTGGGCGGTTGGCAAACTGATAACGCAAAATATCATAATCCTGTTGTTTAAGGCTGCCTGAAAATTGTTCGATTGCCGCACATTCGGCAAAGCCTGCCGCGTGTCCGCTATATAAAACCACGCTTAATATGCCATTTTTTCTTAATAATTTCAAAGACTTTTTTATGGCGATTAGGGTGCTATCCGTTTGTGTGGTGCAATGTTTATCGCCCTGTGGCAAGTAGCCTAAATTAAACATCACCGCGTCCAATGGTTGTTGAATGTGCTGGTCTATATTTTGGTGTCCGTCTAAAATCAGTTCAACAGGCTCACTTAATCCTGCGTCTTGCAAGCGTTGGCGGGTGTTGTGTAGAGCGACTTCTTGAATATCAAACGCCCAAATTTTCCCCGTTTTGCCCACAGTTTCAGCCAAAAAAAGCGTATCGTTACCGTTGCCAGCGGTGCAATCTGCCACGCAATCACCTGTTTTCAAGTGTTGCGAAAGTAGGGAATGGACAAAAGTCAAAATGTTATGGGGCAGTGTATTCATCGTTGTTCCTTTGTTTCATAGGCTGCCTGAAAAGTTTCGTGATTAAAAATCGCAACAACCCCATTTTGCCATAAGGCACAACACAATGCCACACAGCGTTATTCCCATTTTTTCAGGCAGGCTAAAAACCCGATGACTTATTGATAAAAATAAGGGCAAATCGTTTGCTGTGCTTGTTTCACCGCACAACAAAATCACATTGATTTTTCTGATAGGCTTATTTAGACTTGATTCACGCTGATGATAACAAGGTGTTTTCAGCGTTTCCATTTTGACAGAAATTAAGGAGAATGCGAAATGAGTCAAAAAGTCGCTTATGTAACAGGGGGTATGGGGGGCATTGGAACGGCTATTTGTCGCCGTTTGTACCAAGACGGTTTTAAAGTGATTGCGGGCTGTGGCCCTACTCGCGATTATCAAAAATGGTTGGACGAACAAAAAGCCGATGGTTTTGTGTTTTATCACAGCGTGGGCAATGTGGCAGATTGGCAATCCACAGTCGATGCGTTTGCACTTGCCAAAGAACAGCACGGAGCGATTGATGTGTTGGTGAATAACGCAGGCATTACCCGCGACCGTATGTTTATGAAAATGACCCACGAAGATTGGCAAGCGGTGATTGACACCAATTTGGGCAGTATGTTTAATGTAACCAAGCAGGTGATTGCCGATATGGTGGAACGCGGCTGGGGACGCATTATTCAAATGAGTTCGGTCAATGGTCAAAAAGGTCAAGCGGGGCAAACCAATTATTCTGCCGCCAAAGCAGGTATGCACGGTTTTGCTATGGCTCTGGCACAAGAAGTGGCAAGCAAAGGGGTTACGGTGAATACCGTGAGTCCAGGCTATATCGGCACGGATATGGTAACCGCCATTCGTCCTGATATTTTGGAAAAAATTGTGGCAACCATTCCTGTAAAACGCTTGGGTCAGCCACATGAAATTGCGTCGATTGTCTCTTGGCTTGCCAGCGAAGACGCCAGTTTCACCACAGGTGCTAATTTTGCTTGCAATGGCGGCTTGTTTATGGGTTAAGTTGCTTGGTATTGAAATTAAAACTTCGTTTAATGAAAACGGAGTTTTTTTTCAGGCAGCCTGAAAATATCATATACACACAAAAAACGGATACAAGCGTATCCGTTTTTATTGTGAAACACACAATTAGCGTTTTTCCACAGGGACATAGTCGCGGCGGGTTGCACCTGTGTATAACTGACGCGGACGACCGATTTTTTGTGTGGGTTCGGCAATCATTTCGTGCCAGTGTGAAATCCAGCCTACGGTGCGAGCCAGTGCGAAAATCACGGTGAACATAGAAACAGGAATGCCCAAAGCACTCAACACAATGCCTGAATAAAAATCGACATTCGGATAGAGTTTTTTCTCGATGAAATAGGGGTCGCTCAATGCAATTTGTTCTAATGCCATAGCGAGTTTGAATTTGGGGCTGTCTTGTAAGCCTAATTCGTTCAACACTTCATCGCAGGTTTGTTTCATAATTTTGGCACGCGGGTCCATATTTTTATAAACACGGTGTCCAAAGCCCATTAAGCGGTATTTCTTGGCTTTAACGCCTTCCATAAATTCAGGCACGCGTGAAACATCACCGATTTCGTCTAACATTTTCAACACGGCTTCGTTTGCACCGCCGTGTGCAGGACCCCACAAGCACGCAATACCTGCGGCAATACACGCGAATGGGTTTGCACCAGAAGAACCAGCCAAACGCACGGTTGAAGTGGAAGCGTTTTGTTCGTGGTCAGCGTGCAAGATGAAAATGCGGTCTAATGCACGAACCAAAACGGGGTTAGGTTTGTATTCTTCACACGGTGTGGAGAACATCATATGCATAAAGTTGGCAGTGTAAGACAAGTCATTGCGTGGATACACAAATGGCAAGCCATTGGAATAACGATAGCACATTGCAGCCAAAGTTGGGATTTTGGAAATCAAGCGATTTTCTGCCAAACGGCGGTGTGCTGGGTTAGCGATTTCCAAACTGTCTTGGTAGAACGCAGACAACGCACCCACAACGCCTACCATCATTGCCATCGGGTGTGCATCACGGCGGAAACCGTTGAAAAAACGAGCCAGTTGGTCATGCACTAATGTGTGGTAAGTAATGTCGTGTTCAAAAGCGGCTTTTTGTTCTTTGTTGGGCAATTCGCCATATAACAACAAATAGCAGGTTTCCAAGTAGTCGCTGTGTTCAGCAAGTTGTTCAATCGGGTAACCACGATAGTACAACTGACCTTTGCCACCGTCAATAAAGGTGATTTTGGATTCACAGGCAGAAGTGGAAGTAAAACCAGGGTCAAATGTGAATGCACCTGTATTCGCATACAAGGGGCGAATATCAATCACATCAGGACCTAATGTGCCTTCCAAAACGGGCAATTCCAAAGGTTCTTTACCCGCAATATTCAATGTTGCTGTCTTGGACATAGAATGTTCTCCATTTTAAGAATTGTTGATATTGAGCGTTTCATTGTTGTATTTTTTCAGGCTGCCTGAAAACAGGTTTATTGAAAAAAACAACTATTTTTCGCCACGAATTTTCCGTATCAGGGCTGCCTGAAACGGTTCTTCGACTGTTTTACAACCAAGCATTACCTGCAATAAGTCTTGGTCATTCCAAGTCAAAATATCTTCTAAAATGCGTAGTTCTTGCATCGTTAATTGTGCGAAACCGCCGTTATCAATAAAGCGGTTAAACACAATATTTAACTCTAACAAGCCCCTACGCATTTGCCAGCGGACTTTTCGCTGATAGTTGGTTAATTCTGCCATTATGCCATTCTGTGCAGCATTAACTCTTTGATTTTGCCGATGGCTCTCGTTGGATTGAGGTGTTTCGGACAAACATCAACGCAGTTCATAATGGTGTGGCAACGGAACAAGCGGTATGGGTCGTCCAAATTATCCAAGCGTTCGTTGGTAATGGTATCGCGAGAATCAATAATAAAGCGATACGCATTCAATAAGCCGCTTGGTCCCACAAACTTATCGGGATTCCACCAGAATGACGGACAAGAAGTCGAACAGCACGCACACAAGATACATTCGTACAAGCCGTCTAATTCTTTGCGGTCTTCTTGCGATTGATAGCGTTCGCGTTCGGGTGCAGGTTCATCATTCACCACATACGGTTTGATGGAGTGATATTGTTTGAAAAATTGTGTCATATCCACAATTAAATCACGAATCACAGGCAAACCAGGTAAGGGGGCTAAATGAATCGGTTGTTGTAAATCACGAATGTTGGTTAAGCACGCTAAACCGTTTTTACCGTTGATATTCATACCGTCCGAACCGCAAATACCTTCACGGCAGGAACGGCGGAACGATAAAGAATCGTCCTGTGCTTTGAGTTTAATCAGAGCGTCCAACAGTTTGACATCAGTCGGTTCAATTTCGACTTCGTAATCTTGAAAATAGGGTTTATCGTCTTTGTCTGGATTATAGCGATAAACCTGAAAACGAACTTTTTCCATTGATTTGCGTCCTTATTCTTTTAATAAACTCGTTTGGCAGGCTGGATATATTCCACTGTCAAAGGTTGAGTATGCACAGGTTTGTAACTTAATGTGTTGGTATCGGCATGATACAGCGTGTGTTTCATCCAATTCACATCATCGCGTTCGGGGTGATCGTCTGACGCATGGGCTCCGCGAGATTCTTTGCGGGCTTCGGCAGAAACAATCGTGGCTTTGGCAACTTCGATTAAGTTGTCTAATTCCAACGCTTCCAAGCGTGCGGTATTCCAAACACGGCTCTTGTCTTTGATTTCGGTGCGTTTAACGCGTTCGGCAATTTCAAACACTTTGGCAACGCCTTCTTTCAAAATTGCGTCTGTGCGGAATACGCCTGCGTGTGCTTGAATGGTGCGTTGTAAATCACGGCGAACTTCATCGACATTTTCACCGCCTGTTTGGTTTTCTAATCTATCCAAACGGGCTTTGGTTGCTGCACCTGCGTTTTTCGGCAATGGACGCAGTTCTTTTTGCGATTTAATGTATTCAATCATACTGTCGCCTGCGGATTTACCGAATACAACCAAGTCTAATAAGGAGTTTGTGCCCAAACGATTTGCTCCATGTACGGACGCACAAGCACATTCACCTGCGGCGTAAAAACCAGGGACAACAGCTTCTAAATTATCGCCTTTGGGAGCAACCACTTCGCCACGATAGTTCGTGGGAATACCGCCCATCATATAGTGGTTGGTTGGTACAACGGGAATCGGGTCTTTAATCGGATCAACCCCTGCGAAGTTAATCGAAATTTCACGAATACCAGGTAATTTGTTGATGATTTTATCTGCTCCGATATGGTCAATCTTCAACAAGATATGGTCTTTATTTGGACCACAGCCACGACCCTCGTGAATTTCAATCGCCATAGCACGAGAAACCACATCACGGCTTGCCAAGTCTTTTACGGTTGGGGCGTAACGAGCCATAAAGGCTTCACCCTCGCTGTTTAACAAAATACCGCCTTCACCACGCACGCCTTCGGTAATCAGCACGCCTGCACCAGCCACGCCTGTGGGGTGGAATTGCCAAAATTCCATATCTTCCAAAGGAATGCCAGCACGTGCGGTCATACCCAAACCATCGCCTGTGTTCATATAAGCGTTGGTTGATGACGCATAAATGCGACCTGCACCGCCTGTGGCAAATAACACCGCTTTGGCGTGCAAGATATATACATCGCCTGTTTCCATTTCCATAGCGACCACGCCGACTACCGCACCCTCGTCATCACGGATTAAGTCCAGAGCCGACCATTCCACAAAGAATTGTGTATTCGCACGCACATTTTGTTGATACAAGGTATGCAACATCGCATGACCCGTGCGGTCAGCCGCCGCACAAGCGCGTTCAACAGGAATGCGTTTGCTGTGGCTGTCTTCTGGGTCTTCTGGGCGAGTGTGTCCGCCGAATGGGCGTTGGTAAATCATACCGCTTTCTACGCGGTCAAACGGCATGCCCATATGTTCTAATTCAATCACCGCTTCGGGCGCACGGCGAGTCATAAATTCGATTGCGTCTTGGTCGCCCAACCAGTCTGAACCTTTCACCGTGTCATACATATGATAAGTCCAGTGGTCTGGATTGACATTGCCTAATGACGCTGAAACGCCGCCTTGTGCTGCCACAGTGTGCGAGCGAGTCGGAAATACTTTGGATAATACAACGGTTTTTAAGCCCGCTTTGGATAATTGTAATGCGGCACGCAAACCCGCACCGCCGCCGCCGACAATCACGGCATCGAAATGACGAACAGGAAAACTCATGCTACCCCCCAAATCACTTTAATAGAATAAACCAAAGTACCCACTAACCACAGAATGGTTAGCGTGTGTGCGGTTAAACGCAAGCCTAATGGTTTGATGTAGTCCATCCACACATCACGAATGCCTACCCACACATGGGCAAGCAATGCAAGCACGGTTACTTGGGTGAAAACACGCACAATGGTGCATGAAAAAAATGCTTGCCAACCTGCGTAATCTTTGGGGATAAACAACAAGCCTAATAATAAGAAAATGGTGTATGCCAACATCACCACAGCGGTTAAGCGTTGCAACAACCAGTCGCGAATACCGTAATGGGCACCTGTGAGTTTGCGTTTTGACCTTACCATAATATTACTCCCATAATTAACGCCACAATCGGAGCGGCAATCGCCACGATTTTTGCTGTTTTTTGGGCAGTTTTGGCTTCTAAACCTTTATGTAAGTCTAAAAGCAAAAAACGAATGCCTGCAAATGCGTGGTGCAAATACGCCCACAAAATACCGATTAAAATCAGTTTGGCTAATGGATTGCCTACAACGGATTGATAGAGTTCAAACCCCTCTTGACTGTTCAGGCTGCCTGAAAACAGCCACAAGATAATGGGCAAACAGGCACATAAAGCAATGCCTGTAAAGCGGTGCAGTATGGAAACGATAGCCGTAATCGACATTCTCGGTGCGAGATACGGCATATCAATATACTTGATTTGTTTTTTCATTAGGTGTTCCTCAAAGTTTAAACTTGGGCAGTGCACAATTCCGTGAGATATTCTCGAAACCACGCAATTTACCCTGTTTTAGGGGGTGTTGTCAATCGTTAGACGGTGTTAATTTTGCGGTGCGAGTTTGATTATTGCTTATTATTCTGTCAATTTGATAGTCAAACTCTATTATTTCAGGCAGCCTGAATCAATATTGATTAAAATAGTCAAAAAAGGCATATAATAGCGTGCTGATTGTTAGGAATGAAGAATACAATGCCGATTGTAAATATTAAAATGATGTCAGGTCGCAGTGTGGAAACCAAACGCCTATTAGCCGAAAAGGTTACACAGGCTGTGGCAGAAAGTTTGCACATTGATAAGCAAAATGTGTGGTTGAGTATTGAAGATATGCAGCCTGAAAACTTCGCCCAAGCAGGCGTGCTGATTGCGGATAAAGCAAAGAAATAATCTTTCAGGCAGCCTAAATTAAAACTGTGTGTCATTGCGAGCCGTGATTTATCACGGCGTGGCAATCCAGTAAAAAATCGTTAGATTTTTTACCAACGCCGCAAGGCGTTGTAATGGCAGTATTCGTAATGATTAAAAGTTACCTAAATGGCTTTTTGCAAGGCGACTAAAACGCCTATCGGCGTTTGTTCAAACCTGTGGTTTGAACTGGATTGCCACGATTTTTCCTATGGAAAAATCTCGCAATGACACGGATTTACTTTCAGGCAGCCTGAAAATACAAACGAAAAAAGGAACACCAAATGAAACTCACGACGCGTGGTCGCTTTGCGGTGAATGCGATGTTAGATTTAGCAATGCACACGGGCAACAATGTGCCTGTTCGCTTGGAAGACATTAGCGAGCGGCAAAATATTTCCAAGCCTTATTTGGAGCAGTTGTTCAATAAATTGCGTAGAAACGGCTTGGTTCAAAGTCTGCGTGGGCCAGGCGGCGGTTATGTGTTAGCCCGCAAGGCAAACGAAATTAACATTGCCGAAATTGTGCATGCTGTGGAAGATTCTATGGATGCGTCCGTGTGTCGTGGGCAGGGCAACTGTTTGAAAGGCAAGTCCTGTTTGGCTCATCGCCTGTGGCAAAATTTAAGCGTGGCAACGCACCAGTATTTATCGTCTATCTCTTTGGCAGATATGAATAATTTGCCTGATAATAGCGTATCTTTTCAGGCAGCCTTTAAAAATACAAATGAATAAGGACACACAAAGATGAAAACCCCAGTATATTTAGATTATGCCGCCACAACGCCTGTGGATAGCCGTGTGGCAGAAAAAATGATTCCCTATTTATGCGAACAATTTGGCAATCCTGCGTCTTCGTCCCACGCTTACGGCTGGGCGGCAGAAGAAGCCGTAGAAAACGCTCGTGCCGAAATTGCGGCGTTAATCAACGCTGACCCACGCGAAATTGTTTTTACATCAGGTGCAACCGAGTCGGACAATTTGGCGATTAAAGGGGCGGCACATTTTTATCAAGGTAAGGGTAAGCATATTATTACCGTTAAAACCGAACACAAAGCGGTTTTGGACACTTGCCGAGAGTTAGAACGAACAGGTTTTGAAATTTCCTATTTGGGCGTAAAAGAAAACGGTTTGTTGGATTTAGATGAACTTAAAGACGCAATCCGCCCTGACACCGTGTTGGTATCGGTGATGGCTGTGAATAATGAAATCGGTGTCATTCAAGATATTGAAACCATAGGCAAAATCTGCCGCGAAAAAGGCGTTTTATTTCATACAGACGCAGCCCAAGCCGCAGGCAAAATGCCGCTTGATGTACAAACGCAAGCGATTGATTTAATGAGCCTTTCTGCCCATAAAATCTATGGACCCAAAGGCGTGGGTGCGTTATATATCAGACGCAAAC
>JAFWTP010000020.1 GCA_017518845.1 Neisseriaceae bacterium | reverse complement strand
ACCTTCAACCATTTTGGCGATAATGTCCGCAGGTTTGCCTGATTGTGCGGCTTGTTCTTCGTAAATATGGCGTTCTTTGGCAACCAATGCAGGATCAACCTGTTCTGCTGAAACGCATTGCGGACGAGATGCCGCAATGTGCATAGCCACATCGCGAGCGGTTGTTTCATCGCCTGCGTATTCTACCATTACGCCGATTTTAGAACCGTGCATATAAACGGTTAAACTATCAGCAGTTTCATAGCGTTGGAAACGGCGAACCGACATATTTTCGCCCAATTTGGCAATCACGGCTTTACGCACTTCTTCTACGGTTTCGCCTGACGCAGTTTTCACAGCGTTCAAAGCGTCCAAATCCGCAGGGTTGCCTGAAACAACGGCTTCTGCGGCGGCTTTGGCAAAGCCCAAAAAGCCCGCATCTTTGGCAACGAAGTCGGTTTCGCAATTCACTTCAACCAACGCACCTTTGTTGCCGTCTAAAATATGAGCAATCACGCCTTCGGCTGCGGTTCTGCCTGCTAATTTGCTGGCTTTTGCACCTGATTTAATGCGTAAAATTTCTTCGGCTTTTTCCACATTGCCTTCGGCTTCAACCAAAGCCTTTTTACATTCCATCATGCCCAAACCTGTTGCGGCACGCAAATCGGCAACCATTTTTGCGGTAATTTCTGCCATTTTTTTATCCTTAAAATCTGTTTAATCTATTTTGAAAAAAGGGCGATTGTCGCCCTTTCACCTATTCACAACTGCATTATGCTTTTTCAGCGTTATTCACAGTCTCTTGCAATGATTGTGCTTTACCTTCCAAAATCGCATCAGCCATAGCACGGCAGTATAAACGAATGGCTTTGGAAGAATCATCATTGCCAGGAATCACATATTTCACGCCGTCAGGGCTATTGTTAGAATCGACCACAGCAATCACAGGAATGCCCAATTTGCCCGCTTCCACAATCGCACCTTTTTGGTAGCCTGTGTCAATCACAAAAATCGCGTCAGGCAAACCACGCATTTTTTCAATGCCGCCTAACGAGCGTTCCAGTTTTTCCACTTCGCGTTGCAAATCTAATTGTTCTTTTTTATTCAAACCGTTAGCGTCAGCGTTTTCTAACGATTGGCGTTTTTCTTCCAAGCGTTTGATGGATTGTTTCACGGTTTTATAGTTGGTGAGCATACCGCCCAACCAGCGTTGATCCACAAACGGAGCACCTGCACGAAGAGCTTCTTCACGCACAATTTCGCGTGCTTGGCGTTTGGTGCCAACAAACAACACTGTGCCTTTATTTGCAGCCAAACGGCGAACCACATCTTGTGCGTCGTTTAACATCGGCAATGTTTTTTCCAAGTTGATAATGTGGATTTTGTTGCGAGAACCAAAAATGTACTCTTCCATTTTTGGGTTCCAATAACGGGTCTGATGACCAAAATGTACGCCTGCTTCAAGCATTTGACGCATGGTAACTTGTGCCATAAAATTTCCTTAAAGTTGAAAGGGTTAAGCCTAACGCAACACGAAAGAATTTCTAAAAAAGAAACACCCTTTCAGCGTGTGCGTGGGCGTTAAGTTAAAAACAATCTTTCCCAAAAATCTTGGGAAAGACGATTATTCTATACAATATTTAATGAAAAATCAAGCGATAAAAAATGCTTTTCAGGCAGCCTGAAAACTTTTTAAATATATTTCACTTCAATAATTTCATACTCTTTCATACCTTTGGGGGCAGAAATTTCGGCAATATCGCCTTCTTCTTTGCCGATTAAACCGCGTGCCAAGGGGGAGCCGACTGAAATTTTGCCTAATTTAATATCGGCTTCGTCTTCGCCGACAATTTGGTATGTGATTTTCTCTTCGGTGTCGCAATCTTCTAACAGCACAGTCGCACCAAACACCACTTTGCCTTCGGCGTGAATTTCCGCAGGGTCAATAATGTGGGCGTGAGCCAGTTTGCGTTCGCACTCGGCAATGCGTCCTTCAATAAACGCTTGCCGTTCTTTGGCGGCATCGTATTCGGCGTTCTCCGACAAATCGCCGTGCGAACGGGCTTCGGCAATCGCAGCAATCACTTCGGGACGCACCACGCTTTTTAAATGGGCTAATTCTTCTTTTAATTGCTTGGCACCATTCACGGTTAAGGGGATTTTTTGCATTCTTTGTTTCCTTATTCAAATAAAAAGGCAAGCCGTTTTGACTCAAACGGCTTGCAAACTTGGGGCGTATTGTAACACAGAGAAAAATCAATTAGCAATGAGCAATGAGAAATTAGCAATGGGTTTTATGTTTTGCCTTGTTAGGCAAAACGGATATATTTAGATAACGCTTCGACAAGCCTTTCAGGCTGCCTGAAACGAAGTTCAACGAACGAAGTGAAGTTAAAAATAATCGAAGCGTTATCCAATATATATCCGTCAATCCGCAAGGATTGACATAGCCATTGCTCATTGCTCACTATTTTCAGGCTGCCTGAAATATTTTGTTAGAATATCGCTTTTGCAATGATGATGAGTTTTTCTTATGGACAAAGACAATGCCTTACAACCGCACCGTAATGCGATTGATGAAATTGACGCACAAATATTGCAGTTGCTGAACAAAAGAGCAGAACACGCTCGCACCATTGGGCAACTCAAAGGCACGGGGGCGGTGTATCGTCCTGAACGCGAAGCACAGGTTTTGTCTCGCATTCGCGAATTGAATCAAGGGCCGTTGTCGGATACGGCGGTGTCAAGGCTTTTTCGCGAGGTGATGAGCGAATGTTTGGCATTAGAAAAACCTTTGCAAATCTGCTATTTAGGTCCAGAAGGTACTTTTACGCATTTGGCAGCCATCAAGCATTTTGGACACGCCGCCCAGTTGATTGCCTGTGCCACGATTGACGAAGCCTTTCGCACGGTGGAAGCAGGACAGGCGGATTATTTGGTTGCTCCTGTGGAAAATTCAACCGAAGGGGCGATTGGCAGAACGCTGGATTTATTGGTTTCCACGCCCTTAAAAGCCTGTGGCGAAGTGGTATTTCCGATTCATCACCACTTATTAGCAAAACACAATAATATTGAGCAAATTCAAACAGTTGCCGCTCATTCGCAGGCTTTGGCTCAATGCCACGAGTGGTTGAATAAAAATCTGCCACAAGTCAAACGCACGCCTGTTTCCAGCAATGCACAAGGGGCAGTTTTGGCAAGCGAAAACCCAAGCGTGGCAGCGATTGCGTCATCTGCGGCGGCAGAACGCTACGGCTTAAATAAAGTGGCAAGCAATATTGAAGATATATCCAACAATACCACGCGTTTTTTGGTTTTGGGTCGCCAAGAAACAGGCTTATCGGGCAAAGACAAAACTTCGCTCATTGCAGGGGCGAAAAATGTGGCAGGTGCGGTTCATCAACTACTGCAACCGTTTGCCGACTTCGGTGTGTCGATGACTAAATTAGAAAGCCGCCCACAAAGGGGCAATTTGTGGGAATATGTGTTTTTTATTGATATTGAAGGGCATCAATTAAACCCAAATGTTGCCACAGCCTTAAATGCCTTAAAGGAAAAAGCGTCTTTCTTAAAAATTATCGGCTCCTACCCTGTGGCAAGCGTGTAAATGCTTTCAGGCTGCCTGAAAACAAAAAAGGACAACAAAATGAAGAACTTATTTACCCTACCCACACAAGACAACACACCCTTTCAAGCAGCACAACGCTTGCCCTTAATTGTGTATTTTTACCCCAAAGACAACACACCAGGTTGCTCCACAGAAGCCGCCGAGTTTTCTTCTTTATACAATGATTTCAAAGCATTAGGCTATGAAGTGGTCGGCATTTCTCGCGACAGTGTCGCGTCTCATCAAAAATTTGTGTGCAAATTAGATATTCCGTTTGCCTTACTTTCCGACCCTGACGAAACCGTATGCCAACAATTTGGCGTAATGAAAGAAAAAAATATGTACGGCAAAAAAGTATGGGGCATAGAACGCTCAACCTTTATTTTGAACAAAAAAGGCGAAATTGTGCAAGAATGGCGAAAAGTCAAAGCGGCAGGGCATGCCCAAAGCGTTTTAGAATGGGTAAAAAATTTTCAGGCTGCCTGAAACACATTTTTGATAGAGATAAAGCCTATGTTCTTTCCCAAAATCATTGCACCATTAAAATTTTACGCCGTTGTCCCCACTGCCGACTGGGTGATTCGTATGATTAACGCTAACGCAAACACCGTGCAGTTGCGGGCTAAAAACTTGTCGGGCAAGGATTTGGCAGATGAAATTGTCCGTTGTGTGAAAGCCGCACAAGGCTCGCAAACGCAACTTTTTATCAACGACCACTGGCAAGCGGCGATTGACGCAGGGGCATATGGCGTGCATTTGGGGCAGGAAGATTTGGATACGGCGGATTTGTCCGCCATTCGTCAGGCTGGTTTGCGGTTGGGCATTAGCACCCATTCGGACGCAGAACTCGCACGGGCACTGGCATTGCAGCCGTCTTATGTCGCCTGCGGTGCGATTTTTCCAACCACAACCAAAAAAATGCCCACAGCCCCACAAGGCTTGGAACGCTTGCGACATTATGTCAAACAAGCAGGCAAAACGCCCACTGTGGCAATCGGCGGCATTGATTTATCCAACGCCCAAGCGGTATTAAATTGCGGTGTGTCATCTTTGGCAGTGGTGCGTGCGGTAACAAATGCCCAAAATCCCGAACAAGTGGTAAAAGATTTTCAGGCATTGTGGGGAGAATAAATTTTCAGGCAGCCTGAAATTGCCGTTCGTTATTACGAATAATTAAGATTGTCTGCAAGATTTTTAAGTTAAATTTATTTAAGGATAGATACAAAATGGATAGCAAAAATCAAAAAAGTGAAGAACAATTATTAAAAGAATTAGAAGAAATCAACAAAGGAATAGATGAACTTGAAAAAGAAATGGCAGAATTTGAAAAAAATATGCCCAAACATTTTAAAAAAATGGCAGAAAGCGAAAGTTTTCCTGAAAAAAGCGATTTAGCCATTAAAACATTAGAAAGAGTTTCACAAGAATGGTTTGCTAATCAAAAAGTTATTAAATGGGAAGTGATTGAACCTAATATAAAATCAATATTTCATAATTATGTGTTTCCTTTTTTATTGATTTCAATATTTGCAGCATTGATTTTTAGTTTTCTATTAGAACGATGGAGCGAAAAAGGATTTTCTTGGATTGAATTTTTAATTTTTATTATTGCATTTATAGTATCTTATGTTATTTGTTTTATAAAGTTCAAATACTCCAAAACAACAATTAAAATCGACCGTAAAAAACAAAAAGGTGTTTTTATCGGTTATAGTAGTGATAAACAAAGTATTCAATATGGCAAAACCGTTACACTTCCCGCATTCAGGCTGCCTGAAAACGACACGGGTACTTATCGCAAAATGCGAAGACAATTACAAAAAGCCATTACCGCCGAAACAGGTTGGTTTTTTAATAATCAATGGGAAGATGAACAAGATGATTGGAAAGAGTTTCTCAAATCAAATGGTTATACTACGGATAATTAATAAAATATCTTTTCAGGCAGCCTGAAAACAAAAAAGGTATCAAAAAATGCTTTTAATTCAAATAATTGAACTAATTACACTCACTTGGGCAAGTGTTTTATTGTTGCGATTTTTTTTGCAACGCGGCGGTTTGTCTGTGTCGCACCCTTTGGCACAACTCTCAATGACGCTTACCGACTGGATTGCTCGCCCTGCACGCAAAATTATTCGCCCTGTCAAAGGCTGGGACACCGCTTTGCCTGCGGCGGCGTTTGTGGTGTTGCTCTTGGTGCAAATGGCTTTGATTGTGGTGCGTTTGGCGTTGGGGGCAACATTTCAGCCAGCCCAAGTGCCGTATGCGGTGATGAACAGCATTTTATATCTCACCCAAGCGGCGGCATATGCTCTAATTGCTTGCCTAATTATTCAAATGGTGTTGAGTTTTGCCGACCCTTATAATCCGCTAATGAATACGGTTTGTAATGTATTGCAACCATTCACCCGCCCATTTCGCTTTTTACGAGTGGGTCGCATAGACTTTTCAGGCAGCCTAATTTTTATCGCCCTGTGGCTTTATACAGGCGTTGGCGTGCCGTATTTGCGATATTTATTAAGAGTGTGGCTGTTTTGATTTCAGGCTGCCTGAAACAATGATTGCGATATAGTCAAACAAATTCAAAACACTCATGCACGCCTTGCTGTATTATTCATACTGTCGCAGGCAAAGCCGCCTGTTATTGTTTTGAATTTGTTTGACTATAAAACGGCAAGATTGCTATAATCCGCCATTCTCTCGAAGACCAATCGAACAGCGGAAAAGTGGCAGAGTGGTCGAATGCGACGGACTCGAAATCCGTTTTACGGTAGCAACCGTAACGAGGGTTCGAATCCCTCCTTTTCCGCCAATTCTACGCTCCATTTTCCCACCACGGTTTGCTGATATATTCACCGTCAAACGGCACAATTTCGCCGATTTTGGGCGTAATCAGTCGCACGGCTTATGGATTTTTTTGATGAATTGCCCATAAATCTTTCATCGGCGTATCCCATGCGTGGTAGGAAATTTTGTATTTGCTATTATGCACAGGAAACAGCACCGCCGTTTTTAAGTCCAAAGCCGCAGACAAAGTTTGTTCGGGAAAAGCGTGGATTTCACGCCAGCCTGCGTCATACTGTCCATTTTCCAAAAACGCCCAATCCATTTTGCCGTATTGCTCGCCAATTTGTTGAAAATGTTTGCCGTAACCGCTGTCGCCGCCGATAAAGATTTTTTTATCGCCATAATGCAGCACATACGAAGCCCATAAGGATTTGTTTTTATTAAACATACCACGCCCCGAAAAATGGCGTGCGGTGTGCGTATCCACGCTGAATATATCATCAATTTTGGTGCTATCGCCCCAATCGGTTTGATGAATAATATCTTGTGAAAAACCATAATGTTTCAAATACTTACCCACGCCAAGCGGGGTAATAATGTGTCGCACGCTTTTATTTTTGGCTATTTTTTTAAGCGTTTTTTTGCCCAAATGGTCGTAATGATCATGCGTAATTAACAATAAATCAATGGTTTGCGGTATATCGTCCAAGGAAAAAACGCCTGTGCCTTTAAATGGCGTGTTGATAAACGGCACGGGAGACGCGGCTTCGTTGTCAAGCAATGGGTCAATCAAAATATTTTTGCCGCCCAAATGCAGCAAATAAGATGAATGCCCATACCACAGCACAAAATCGGTGTCAGGTGCGGTTTTCAGGCTGCCTGAAACCACAGGAACGCTTTTGGGCTTGTCAGGGTTCAAAAACAACTCATACATAATGCGAGCGGTAGAACGCTTTTCTTTATCGCCATTTTCAATCGAAAAAAGTTCGGTAGTGGCTTCGATATTTTTAAACCGCCCTGTGGCACGGTCAAAATTTGGCGAGTGGGCGATTTTATCTTGCGTATCAGGCAATTCACGCACCAACCAGCCTTCGGTTTCGCATAATAAATATAATGCAATCAATAAGACACACAATAAAAAATACATTGCTTTCTTTTTCATTTTTATTCATACAAGTTATTTTGAAAGCGTATTTTAAACGACTTTGCACCTGACTGAAAACCGTCATTCAGCGGTTTTTTGCTTGGCTAATTATCATACAATGTATTACAATATAGGTATGCATACCATTATTGAAACCCCCATTTTTCGCAAAAAGTCTGACAGCATTTGGTCTATTGATGAACGGTTAGAATTTTTTTCGTATTTATCTATCAATCCGTTAGCAGGTTCAGTTATTCCTGATAGCGGTGGATTGCGAAAAATCCGCTGGCATAAATCAGGTAAAGGTAAGCGTGGGGGCGTACGCGTGATTTATTTTAACTTATTGCAAAATGGGCAAATTTTAGTTTTGGATTTATATGAAAAATCTGAAAAAGAGAATTTAACAATGACAGAAAAACGCAAGTTAGAAAGGCTAAAAGATGAATAACGATTTAAAAAATATAGATATTAAAAAAGCAGTGGCAGCAGTGATTGCTGATGACCCAGACGCAAAACAAATTGCAGAAAGTTTAGCGTTATCGTTAAAACAAGCCCAAGACGGCTTGGTGCATGCGGTTGAAATTCCTGCGGTTGTTCGCACTCGCCAAAAAACAGGATTGTCGCAAAACAAGTTTGCCAAAGCCTTGCGAATTTCTCCCGCCACACTCAAATCGTGGGAACAAGGCAAACGCAACCCCAGTGGCTCGGCAGTGGCGTTGCTGTCCATTTTAGATAAACACCCTGATTTAATTTTTGAAATTTAAGAACAAATTGATTGTTAAAACCGCCATTCGGCGGTTTTGTTTCTTTATATTTCAGGCAGCCTGAAACCTATTCTATCAACTTGCCCCTTAATGAAAAGGTAAAGGTTTCGGTAATTTCTACATCAACCATTTGGTTAATTAAGTCCGATGAGCCTGTAAAATTGACTACGCGATTATTGGCGGTGCGGCCTTGCAGTTGATTGGGGTCTTTTTTGGAGACGCTTTCAACCAAACAGCGTTGCACCGTGCCTTGCATGGTGCGGTTAATGCGGGCGGTTTCCGCTTCAATCACTTCGTTTAACGCTTCCAAACGGCGGACTTTTTCTTCGTATGGTGTGTCGTCAGGCAATTCTGCCGCTGGCGTGCCAGGTCGGGGGCTGTATATAAACACAAAACTTAAATCAAACGCCAAGTCTTTAACTAATTTCAGGGTGCGTTCAAATTCGGCAGCGGTTTCAGTGGGAAAACCGACAATAAAATCGGAACTCAAACATAAATCAGGTCGCACGGCGCGCAGTTTTCGCACAATGGATTTGTATTCTAACGCCGTATAGCCGCGTTTCATCGCCGCTAAAACACGGTCAGAGCCACTTTGTATCGGTAAGTGCAAGTGCGACACTAATTTCGGCAAGTCGCGATAACATTCAATCAATGCATCTGTAAATTCGCGTGGGTGGCTGGTGGTAAATCGCAGGCGTTCTATGCCGTCTATTTCGTGGATAATGCGTAACAGCGTGGCAAAATCGCACTCGCCGCCGTCTTCTAATTCGCCGCGATAGGCATTGACATTTTGCCCTAATAGATTGATTTCTTTCACACCTTGTTCAACCAAGTCGATGATTTCGGCTAATACATCAACCACAGGACGGGAAAATTCTTCGCCACGCGTATAAGGCACAACGCAATAACTGCAATATTTGGAACAGCCCTCCATAATCGACACAAAAGCCGAGCCGCCTGTGCTTTCGGTGTGCGGAATGTGGTCGAATTTTTCAATTTCAGGAAAAGAAATATCCACTTGCGGCTTGCCTGTGGCGTGGCGTTGGGCAATCAATTCAGGCAGCCTATGCAGAGTTTGCGGGCCAAACACCACATCAACAAACGGGGCTCGCTGAATAATATTCTCGCCCTCTTGCGACGCCACACAACCGCCTACGCCGATAATCAGTTTGGGATTGGTCTTTTTCAATTCACGCAAACGCCCCAAATCGGAAAACACTTTTTCCTGTGCTTTTTCCCGCACGCTACAAGTGTTGAGCAAAATAATATCCGCCTCATCAGGCGTTAAAACCGCTTGACTGCCATCACAATCAGCCAAAACCGCCATCATTTTTTCCGAGTCATACTCGTTCATCTGACAGCCAAAGGTACGAATAAATACTTTTTTCATATCAATCAAAAAAATAAACAGTTCAGGCTGCCTGAAAGCCTAATAACTGTTTCAGGCAGCCTGAAAGAAATAATAAAAACAATCAATTAACGCGTTGTGCTGCGTGGGTTCTTTCGTATTCTGCGGCTTTTTGACGAAACGCATCAACTTCGTAATCATTCAAAAGCCAAATTTCTTGAATTTGGTTTAAATTATTGCGTTTGAACGCAATAAAATTGCCGCGGTACTGTGGCAAAGCCCCATGGGTAATAAAGGTGTTATTTTGATTGCGAATACGCACACCCACAGTCATTTGATAAGACTGTGCATTATCTGCCAAGCCCAATGTCAGCAATTTCACCCACGAAAAACCGCCTGATGACAGTTGCACTGTGGGAAATTCTGCCGCTTTCATATACGCCACTTCCATATCTTTGGGCAATTCACGAGCCGCCGCAGGCAAGGCAAACGCCAAGCCTAATGCCAAAATCGATAAAAAACGTTTCATTTGCAAAACCCTTTTAACAAAAATTCTTTAAAAGATAACACAAAACGCCCCCATTTGCATTGTATCTTGCTGATTTTGTGTTTCAGCGGTAAAAATAAACAACATTTATAGTCGATTGATAGCAAAATCCACCTGCGTTGGTTCGCCTTGCCGTATTCATTATACTGTCTGCGGCTTCACCGCCTTGGTGGCTTTTGCTCTGAATCGACTATATTGTTATAATCAGCAAATTATCTTACCTTTGCGACAGATTGCGTGTTATGGATACTTGGTTTGGGCTGTTATTGTTATTTATTTTGCCTATTTTTTTCGCATTAGGCTGGTTTGCCGCACGCATGGATATTGGTGCGGTGTTAAAACAAGCCAAATCTGTGCCTGAACATTTATACCAAAGTTTGGACGCATTGATTGACCGCAAAAGCAATATTGCTGCTCGTTCATTAAGCGAAATTGTCGAGCAGATGATTGACGACAAAAACAACGACATCACCGCTCACGCATTGGGTTTGAGTTTAGGCAAACTTTATCGCCAACGCGGTGAAAACGACAAAGCCATTACGCTACACCAAAAACTGTTAAATTCGCCCGATTTAGACGGACATCGCCGTCATCAATTACAATTTGAATTAGGGCAAGATTTTCAGCAAGCAGGTTTGGTTGATCGTGCCGAACAACAGTTTGAAAGCCTTGACAAAACCGAAATGGCAAAAGCCGCTGATGAAATATTACTCAATATTTATCAACAAGATAGAGATTGGAAAAAAGCGATTTCATTAGCCAGCAAATTGGCTCACGATGAAACCACTTATCAATTTGAAATTGCCCAATTTTACTGCGAACTTGCCCAAGCCGCCCTATTTCGCTCCGATTACGACACAGCACGGAAACATATTCAGGCAGCCTTAAATGCCAATCGCAAATGTACGCGTGCCAATATGATTTTGGGCGATTTAGAAAGCAAAGAAAACCATTTTCAGGCAGCCATTGACGCATACACGGCGATTGAACAGCAAAATCACGATTATTTGGGTATGGTAGCCCTTCGTTTGTATGACGCATACGCCGCTTTGGACAAAGCAGACGCAGGTTTGGAAGTGTTAATCGGCTATATGAAAACCTTTGCCAATTTGGATTTTATCAACATTATTTACGACAAGGCTTTGGCACTTTATGGCGAGACGCGTGCCGCAGAAATCACCGCCGACTTGGTGCGAAATGCCCCCAATTTATTGGGTGTTTATCAATTATTAAGCATTAAAATCAGCGACTTACCCAAACAATGGAAAACCGATGCCGATATGGTTCGCACCGTTGTCGGACGATATGTTGAAAAATCAATGATGTACCGCTGTCGTCATTGTCATTTCAAATCGCAAGTCTTCTTCTGGCACTGCCCCGCTTGCAATCATTGGGAAACCTTTACGCCGAATAAAATTGAAGTTTAATCGTAGGGTGGGCAACTTGTTGCCCACGCGGTTTGGTTTAATCATATCTTTCAGGCAGCCTGAAAAATGCAAATATTGTTTCTATGTAGTCAAAATAAGCAACGCAGTTTAACTGCGGAAAAAATATTTGACGGATACAACGGACACACCGTGCGTTCTGCTGGCACAGAGAACAATGCACGCATTAAAGTAACCGCAGGTTTAATTGGTTGGGCAGATATAATTTTTTGTATGGAACAAAAACATATTCGCCGTACGCGTGAAAAATATGGCGACAAATTGCAAAATAAGAAATTGATTTGTTTGCATATTCCCGACAAATTTGCTTTTATGGACGAAGCCTTGCAACGCTTATTAAAACAACGCGTGGCAGAATATTTATAAGCATTCAGGCAGCCTGAAATGTTTCCTGCCGTTATGGTGGGTTGGAAACCCACCCTACGAAAAAAAACCACAGCATAAAACTGTGGCTTTTTTCATCAATTTCATTTACACCATAGCGGCACTTTCTCGTCCCGAACTGGTTGCGTGGTGTGCGGAATGTTTTTCCTTATGTTTTAACACCATACGGTCTAATTTATCCATCAGCACATCGACTGCGGCGTACATATCACTTTCCACTGCTTCCACATGCAGATTAGAGCCTGCCAAATGCACATCGGCTTCTGCCTTGTGGTTGAGTTTTTCCACCGTCAGCGTTACGGCAATCGAAATCACATCTTCGGCGTGGCGGTTAATGCGTTCCAGTTTTTTTTCGATATGCTCCCGCATGCCCGCGGTTACATCAATGTTGATACCTGTAATTTTCAAGTTCATGCCTTGCTCCTTAATCAAGGGGGTTGAAAAGAACTGCGAATTTGTTTGATGATTGCCAAAATCTTTTGGCAACAATCGGTGTCTATTAAACCAAATCCGCCGTCTATTTTCCTTGCTTTTTCGCAAAAATCCAAGTGTTTGGCAGAATATTTTTCAAATGCCCCATTTTTATCCGTAATACCGTTATAATATCCGATTTTATGTAGCGAAAATCCCGATGACTGTCAGCCGCAAAAAGTCCAAAAAACGCACCGTAGCGTCCAGAATCAAAAAATACCTGATTACAGGCGTGTTAATCTGGTTGCCGATTATTGCGGGCATTTGGACGATTAACTACATTATCACCACTTCTGACCACCTCATTCGCTTAATTCCCAAAGGCTTTCGCCCAGAAGATTTATTCGGACACCACATTCCAGGTTTGGGCATTGTTTTGGCGTTATTGATTTTGCTGATTACAGGCGTGTTTGCAGGCAATATTATCGGCAGAAAAGTGGTGCGGCTGTGGGACAGTTTTTTCGGGCATATTCCTGTGGTGAAAACCGTTTATACAGGCGTGAAAAAGGTTTCAGAATCTTTATTGTCCGATTCCAGCAAATCATTCAAAACCCCGCTATTAGTGCAGTTTCCCCATCAAGGCGTTTGGACGATTGCCTTTGTTTCAGGCAGCCTACCTGACGAAATTCGCCATTCATTAAAAGACGATGAAGACGAATTTCTGCCCGTCTATGTCCCCACAACGCCCAACCCCACAGGCGGCTACTACATTATGGTTCGCCGTGCCGACACCCGTCCATTAAATTTAAGCGTTGATGACGCTTTGAAATACATTATATCATTAGGCATGGTCATGCCAGACGGCTTACCCCCGCCAGCCGATATAGAAGAAGATGATGATGATGACGAAAAATAATGCTTTTCAGGCTGCCTGAAAGATTTTAGCAGACAATCATCATAAAAAACTCGTCTAACAAATTGATGAGACGAGTTTTTTTATATTTTATTCAAACGCTGCTAACAACTCACGCGTTAAATCATACGCCGAAATGTTTTTACAGCCTGTGGGATTTTGTCCGCACCACAGATTTGAAAAATCCGTATTGCCTTGTTTTTCGGCAACCGCTTTTAATGCACCTGTGGCTGTGGCGGCAAAGGGAAAGGGCAATGCGTCCTTGTGAATAAAGCCTGTTTCCTGCATTAAGCGAGTAACAATGCCGCGTGCGGGTCTGCCTGAAAAAATATTCGTTACCGCAGTGGGATAGTTTTCAGGCAGCCTTGCGGCATTTTCTAACGCTTGGCGGTGTAGCACGCCGATGGTGCTTTCTTCGCACAACATATAGGCTGTGCCGACTTGCACCGCCGCCGCACCCAATTTTAAGGCTGCCTGAATGCTTGCCGTATCCACAATACCGCCTGCGGCAATCACAGGAATACGCAATTTGCGTGCTAAAAGTTCTGTTAAAGGCAAAACGCCCATCTGCGTTGATAAATCATTTTCCAAAAACACGCCACGATGACCGCCTGCTTCCACGCCCTGTGCAATCACACAATCTGCCCCATTTTCTTGCAACCACAAACCTTCTTTGAGCGTTGTAGCAGACGACAAAACCATCGCCCCTGTGGCTTTCACCGCATCTAACAAGCGTTTTTCAGGCAGCCCAAAATGAAACGACACCACGCTTGGACGGTATTTTTCCACAATGCTTAACTGATTTTCATCAAATGGTCGCCGCAAAACGCCTTGCGGTAAAGCGTTTTTATCAATGCCTAATTCATTAAAATATTTATCAAGCAAATTCAACCACTTATCATTTTGTTCGCTGGTTATTTCAGGCAGGGTATGAGCGAAAAAATTCACATTAAAAGGCTTATCGCAGGCAGCCTGAATAGTTTGTATTTCTTGTTCTAACTTATCAATCGGCAACATCGCCGCCGCAAGTGAGCCCAAGCCCCCTGCTCTACACACTGCAATCGTCATTGCCGAATTTTGAGCCCCAGCCAATGGGGCTTGAATTAAAGGATATTGAGATGGTAAAGGGTTTTGCATAGTCAAACTCCGAAAATAATTTAAAGGATTTTTATAACATATTTTCAGGCTGCCTGAAAATAAATATTTATGCTATGATAAACGCTTAATACATTAAATATTTTTATAGGAAATAAAATGAAACAACGCACACTCAAACAAACCATCACCGCCACAGGCGTGGGCTTACACTCGGGTGAGCGGGTGAATTTGCGGCTGATGCCTGCTGAAATCAACACAGGCATTGCCTTTCGCCGTACCGATTTATCTGGCGAAGAGAGCCGTGTGATTAAACTTACCCCTAATCTCATCAACGACACGCGACTGTCTTCCACGATTGTAACGGAAGACAATATTCGCATTGGCACGATTGAACACTTAATGTCGGCATTTTGTGCATTGGGCATAGACAATATTTTGGTTGAATTAGACGCACCCGAAATTCCGATTATGGACGGTTCATCTTTACCGTTTTTGTATTTATTGCAGGACGGCGGCATTATTGACCAAAATGCTGAAAAACGCTTTATTCGCATTAAAAAACCCATTGAAATTGTTGAAGAAAACAAAAGCGTGCGATTTTTACCATATGACGGTTTTAAAATATCGTTGAGCATTGATTTTGATCACCCCGTGTTTCGCCGTGCCGAGCAAATCTTGACGATTGACTTTGCCCAAAAATCGTATCAAGAAGAAATTGCACGGGCTCGCACCTTTGGTTTTATGCAGGAAGTGGAGTTAATGCGAACGCACAACTTGGGCTTGGGCGGCAATTTGACGAATGCGATTGTGATTGACGAAACCGAAATTTTGAACACAGACGGCTTGCGGTATGACAATGAATTTGTGCGTCATAAAATTTTGGACGCAGTGGGCGATTTATATGTGGCAGGTCATCAACTGATTGGTGCGTTTGAGGGTGTAAAATCAGGACACGCCATTAACAACGCCTTGCTACGCAAATTGTTGGCGGACGAAACGGCGTTTGAATGGGCAGAATTTCCCGATAATGTTGATTTGCCAGAAGCATTTCACGCTTTGCCAAAAGCGGCATAGTGGTGTAAAATGTGCCGTTTCGCCGAAATAGCTCAGTCGGTAGAGCAACTGATTCGTAACCAGTAGGTCGGAGGTTCGATTCCTCTTTTCGGCACCAGTTAGAAAAACAGCGTTATTATTTGAAATAACGCTGTTTTTTATGTTTAGGCAGCCTGAAAGACGATAAATCACAATAAAACCGTTTCATTTAACGAAAAATAATTGAATTTTTTGACTATATTCACGCAATACAATAACATACCATTTTTTAATATAGGAAATAAACAATGGCGATTGACTTTGAAAACGACAACCCCTACGCACCGCCAAAAAGTAGCGGTGAAATTGCTTATGAAGGGGGGATTAACTCACAGGCTTTACAATATTTGCGTTCGGCAAGAAAATGGGCTTTATTTGTGGCAATTATGAGTATTCTCTCTGTTGTGTTATTTGTAATTTCTATATTTGCTGAACCTGTTTATATTATTGCGGCGGTGATTGTGGGTGCATTCGCTTACTTTTCACTGCAATATGCACAGCACGCAAATCATATTCAAACAACACACGATAACGAACAGTTGTTGCAATGTTTATCATCATCAACAAGACTATTGCAGGTACATGCGATTAGTATAATTATCTCTTTGATGCTGACTGTTATTGGTATTATCGCAATGTTTATTTAAATTAGGAGAAAAATATGGATATTTTAAGCGAATTAGAAACAGCGTCTAAATGGTCGAAAATCAATTCCTATGTTTGTCTGTTGAGTATCATTTGCTCTGTAATATCAATTATCGTTGGTGCATTTTTGATATACGCAGGGGAAGAATTTTTATCGAAAGGAATAATACCTGAAAATGAGGCAAAAGAAATAACAACGGCATTCGGTACAATGTATATTGCCGCCAATGTATTTTGGGTAGCATTTTATTGGATTTGTCGTAGCATATTTATTCGTTACAAACAGGCTTTAATCAATGCCGCACAATCATTCTCGCCACAATCGGTTGCAGAAGTGTGCCGTTATCAACGCAATGTATTTATTGTGTATGGTGCATACTACCTGTTGTTTATTGCAATGATTATTTTGGTTATTCTCGTTGTTATTCTTATTTTGAGTAACTTGCCAGTGGCAGTTGGCGGAACAGCGGGTTAATATATTTCAATCATAAAAACGGCGAATAGAACCATTCGCCGTTTTTTCAACCTGAAACCTTTGCAAAACTCAATCTGAAACAAAAAAAGCGTCCGTTATAGGGTGGGCAGGCTACCCACCAACAATGCCGCAGGCATTGATTATTTATTGATATTAAAGAAAATTCCGCCCTATCGGGCGGTTGGTGGGCAGGAATGCCCACCCTATAATATTTGCATTTGTTATATGCTTAAAATGAGTTTTGCAAAAGTTTCAGGCAGCCTGAAAGCATAAAAACAACTGTTTGATTATTGGACATAAAACGCGTGGGCAAGCAAGTTGCCCACCCTACTTTTTTTTGGTGGGCAAGAATGCCCACCCTACTTTCTATTTTCCATATTTTTCCTGCACAAAATTTTCAACTAACTGCATAAACTCTGATGCCATATTGTCGCCTTTCAACAAGGCAATGCGTTTGCCACCTGCATACACAGGGGCAACTGGGGATTCGCCTGAACCTGGTAGGGATATGCCAATGTCGGCTAATTTGCTTTCGCCTGGACCATTGACCACACAGCCCATAACCGCGACTTTCATTTGTTCCACGCCCTGATATTTGCCACGCCAATCTGCCATTTTTCGGCGTAAGTGGTTTTGTATGTCGCGTGCCAGTTCTTGAAATAAAACGCTGCTTGTTCTGCCACAACCAGGACAGGCGGTAACTTGTGGGGCAAAATGGCGTAAGCCCATACTTTGCAATAATTCCTGTGCCACAATCACTTCTTGGCATCTGTCGCCATTGGGTTCGGGCGTTAAAGATATGCGAATGGTGTCGCCAATGCCTTGTTGCAGTAACACTGCCAGAGCCGCCGCAGACGCAGTGATACCTTTACTGCCCATGCCTGCTTCGGTTAAGCCTAAATGTAAGGGATAACGGCACTGGCTGGCTAATTTTTGATAGACGGAAATTAAATCTTGTACGAGCGACACTTTGCACGACAGAATAATTTTGTTTTCAGGCAGCCCCAATTCAACTGCTTTTTGTGCGGATTCTAATGCCGAAACAATTAAGGCTTCTTGCATCACTTGATTAGGACTTTTCAGGCTGCCTGAAAGGCGATTTTCTTCCATCAATCGTGCGGCAACTTGTTGGTCTAAACTGCCCCAATTTACGCCAATTCGCACTGCTTTATCGTTGTCGCGTGCGGTTTGAATTAAATAGGCAAATTTATCATCGCCACTCGCACCTTTGCCGACATTACCTGGGTTAATGCGGTATTTGGCCAAAGCCTTGCCACATTCAGGATTATCCTTTAATAAACGGTCGCCATTAAAATGAAAATCGCCAATTAAAGGAACGGCACAGCCCATATCGTCTAATCTTTGACGAATTTCAGGCACGCTTGCGGCGGCGGCTTGTGTATTGACGGTAATGCGAACCAATTCCGAACCTGCGTCTGCTAATTTTTTAACTTGCAAGGCAGTAGCATAAGCGTCAGCCGTGTCGGTATTGGTCATTGACTGCACCACAACGGGGTGGCTCGAACCGATAAGAATATGCCCAACGGCAACGGTGTGCGTTGGGCGGCGGGAAATGCTCATTTTTTCTTCGATTTAGTCGGGGTTTGATTTAAGGGGGTTACATGCATTTGGGGATTAGCCACAGCAGGGCGAGCGGTTGCCGCTGTGCGGTCGATTTCTTGCAATTCATCAGACGCAGGAAATTGCTGACGCAACTGGGCTTCATATTCAAAAGCCGATTGTGTATCGCCCAATGCTTTGGAAATTTTCCAACCCAACAGCAAATCATCAGGCCCTAACACATTCATTTGCCGTTGATATTGATTCATTAAATCGCGTGCGGGATGCGGTTGATTTTCCATTAACTTTAATCGTGCCATTTCTTTGGTGGGCGTGGGGAAATTGGGGGCTAACGCTTTGGCACGAGCCAAATCGGCTGCCGCACCCGCAATATCACCTGCCCTACCCTTGCAAATGCCTTTGTTCATGGTCGCCACATGCGGTTGCGGATAAGTGGGGTCGGACAAGGCTTTTTCAAAACGGGCAATCGCAGCGGAATATTGTTTCATATTGTCGCACAAAAACCAGCCATAATTATTGTTGATTTCTGCACTATTTGGCGACAACGACAAGGCACGGCGATACGATTGTTCGGCTTCATTATTCATTTTTAGGTTTTGATGAATCACGCCACGCACCAACCACGCCATATCGTAGTTGCTTTTGGCTTTAATCGCTTCTTCAATCGCCGCAATCGACTGGCGGTATTCGCCCACTTTCATATATTCAATCGCCAACTGGGTTTTGACTTTGGCAAAATCGGCTTGGCGTTCGGCTTTTGACGGTCCCGACATATCAGGCAGTAAAGCACAAGACGCGGTTAAACTGATTATGCCCAACAAAACGGCGGTTTTTACAGTGCGAAACATATGATTTTTCTCCTAATGGGAAATAAAGTTGCCATTATAACGATTTTACGCCTACGATGATGAAACGATTGTTGTCGTGCGGCGAGTTTTATCTTTCACCTGCCCTGCCAGTTGCCCACAAGCAGCAGCAATATCATCGCCCCGTGTTTTGCGAATGGTTGCCACAATGCCGTGATTATTCAAAATATCGCGAAAACGCAAAACGCTATCCCTTTCAGGCTGTCTGAAAGGGCTGTTGGCAAAAGGATTAAACGGAATTAAATTAAACTTACACGGCACACTTTTTACCAAATCCAACAATTCTTGGGCGTGCTGTGGCTGGTCATTGACACCGTTTAATAAAATATATTCAAAAGTAATAAAATCGCGTGGGGCAAATTGCAGATATTTTAAGCACGCATTCATTAAATCTTTGAGTGGATATTTTTGGTTAATCGGCATAATTTTATTGCGAATATCGTCATTTGGGGCGTGCAAAGATACTGCCAATGCGGTTGGACATTCTTGGGAAAGTCGCTCCATTTGCGGAATTAAACCCGATGTCGAAACCGTAACACGGCGGCGAGACAAGCCGTAGCCGTAATCGTCCAACATAATTTTGAGAGCAGACACCGTATTATCAAAATTTGCCAACGGCTCGCCCATACCCATCATCACCACATTAGAAATCACCCGTTCGTTTTTGGGTGTTGCACCCAAGGCACGATTTGCTAACCACAACTGACCGATAATTTCGCTCACCGTTAAATTGCGATTAAACCCTTGTTTGCCAGTGGAACAAAACGCACAATCCAAAGCACAGCCCGCTTGGGTTGAGACGCACAGCGTGCCACGATTTTCTTCGGGAATAAACACCGTTTCAATCGCATTACCTTGCCCAACATTCAACAGCCACTTTTTTGTGCCGTCTTGGGAGACATGCTCGCCAATCATTTCAGGCGGACGAATGTCGCAAGTATCTTGCAATTTCAAACGCAAAGACTTGGCAATATCCGTCATTGCATCAAAATCATCACAACCGCCCAAATGAATCTGCCGCATTAACTGCTTGGCACGAAAAGGCTTTTCACCGATTGATTGAAAATAAGCGGTGAGTTGTGATAAGTCGAAATTAAGCAGATTAATCATAGTGTTATTTTGTCAAATATTTTAATTGTACCAATTTTTCTCTTGCTTCTGCCGTCTGATTATCGCTGCCCGAAAAACTCAATTCATAGGTTTCATGACATACAATGCCAATTTCTCCCACATTTTCTATTTTGCCCACAGGTTCAACATAACGCCGTGTTATTTTTAAACGACTTAATTTTTTCAAATGACAAATACTTTCAGGCAGCGTGGTTAATGTATTACAAAAACGACAATCCAATTCTTCTAAATTTTCTAAATTGCCTATGCTTTCAGGCAGCGTTTTTAATTTTTTACAACCTGTGAATTTTAAAATTTTTAATTTTTTTAATTTGCCAATATGTTCTGGCAGTGTGGCTAATTTTTTTTCACAATAAGCACAATCCAATTCTTCTAAATTTTCTAACTTTCCTATGCTTTCAGGCAGCGTTTTTAATTTACTACAAAAACACAAGTTTAATTTTTTTAAATTTTTCAAATCGCCAATGCGTTCAGGCAGCGTGTTCAATTTTTCGCAACTACTTAAATTTAAAACGGTTAATTGCTGTAAATCCCCAATTTCTTGTGGTAATTCAACAAGACCACTTTTATCACCTGCAAAAGTTAAAGCTTGTAAATTTTTTAATTTGCCAATCGTTGCAGGAAGTGTTTTTATTTTTTTCATCCACCGCAATTCTAATTCTTGTAATTTCTCTAATTTTCCGATACTGTCAGGAAATTTTTCAAAATTTCGACAAGAATTAATCCGCAAGAATTGCAAATTCTTTAAATCGCCAATACTGTCAGATAGTGTTGTTAAATTATGGCAATGTTCAATATGTAATTTTTGTAAATTTTGTAATTTGCCAATACTGTTGGGTAGTTCAGTAAATTTACATTCATCAATATGCAAATACTGCAAATTTTTTAATAAATCAAAGCATTCAGGTAATGCAAGTTCTTTTTGCTTAACAATAGACAGTTCAGTTAAATGATGAAGATAATCCAACATTTTATCTACGCTATCATTGTTGCATTTAAAATGCGGAATAATCTTTTGCCATAATTCAATATCGTCTGCGGATAATGTCATTTTCCCAAACCCTATATAAAAATACTTTCAGGCTGCCTGAAACGCGTAGTTTCAATACTTTCAGGCTGCCTGAATTTATTTTTGCTGTTACTCGTAGGGCAACAGGTTGCCTGCCCTACACATCAATTATCGTGGGCAAATTTCGGTTGCCGAGAAGAAGAACGCAATTTCAATTTTTGCGTTTTCCAAACTATCCGAACCATGCACGGCATTAGCGTCAATCGATTGAGCAAAATCCGCACGAATGGTGCCAGCCGCCGCTTCTTTGGGGTTGGTTGCACCCATTAACTCACGGTTTTTTGCCACCGCATTTTCGCCTTCCAAAACTTGCACCATCACAGGGCCTGATGTCATAAATTCCACCAATTCGCCAAAGAATGGGCGTTCTTTATGCACAGCATAAAAGCCCTCTGCCTCACGGCGGCTTAAATGTTTCATTTTTGCGGCTACAATTTTCAAGCCATTGTCTTCAAAGCGGCTGTAAATTTTGCCAATCACATTTTTACCCACGGCATCGGGTTTTACAATCGATAAAGTGCGTTCAATCGCCATTTTGTTTGTCCTTTTAATTAAGTTGAAAAGGGCATATTTTACAATAATTCAAAGATTGTTGTGTGCTTTGATTGCTTATATAATATCGCCTAACCAAATAAAAAGGAATAATCGATAATGTTCAAAACACTCTGCACACTCACCCTTGCCTTGTCTTTAATGGCGTGTTCGGAAGATGTATTGCAACCGCAGTACGATAAAAAAACGCCGCAAACCATGCCTGACGCGGCAACCTTAAAAAAACACCCATTTTTATTGGTTTCGGGCGAATGGATTGACCACACAGGCGGCACTACGGTGAATATTGATGAAGTGGGGCATTTTATTATGCGACACCATATCACCAATACCGAAGACACAGGCTATTTGGAATATGTGCATAGCAAACACGGTTCTCGTTATGAATTGTATCGCGATAATAAAAAACCGATGAATTTGGCGTTTAGCGTTAAAATTGAGCAAGATAAACGAGAATTGCTGTTGTTGGACGATAGCACGGCGATGCCATTTCGTTTGGTGAAGTAAAAAAACTTTCAGGCAGCCTGAAAAACGCTGAAAATCAAATAGGCAAAAAAACACGCATTATTTCAATGCGTGTTTTCTTTCTACCCCAACCTACATTGCCCCATAATTTGGCCCGCCGCCGCCCTCTGGGCATTGCCATGTGATATTGCCTGTCGGGTCTTTAATGTCGCAGGTTTTGCAGTGCATACAGTTTTGGGCGTTGATTTGCAAACGCACTTTGCCGTCTTCTTCGACAATTTCATACACGCCCGCAGGGCAATACCGCGTTTCGGGAGACGCATAGTCCTTATAATTGACATCAATCGCCCGTTCAGGGTGCGCCAACTGCAAGTGGCAGGGCTGATTTTCTTCGTGATTGACCGCCGCCAAAAATACGCTCGACAAACGGTCAAAAGTTAAAACGCCGTCTGGTTTGGCATATTGAATTTGCTTGCTTTGCGATGCTTTTTTCAGGCTGCCTGAATCCCCATTGCCGTGGTGTTTCAATGTCCAAGGGGCTTTGCCACGCATAATAAATGCGTCAAATGCGGTGTAAATCGAACCGCCCCACAAGCCCCATTTGAATGACGGACGCACATTGCGGGCTTTGTACAATTCTTGATACAAGGCACTTCGTTTGAACAATTCACCAAATGACTTGGCTTCAACTGCGGTTTCGTAACTTTCTTGCGATTCTTGCAACACTTCAAACACCGCTTCGGCAGCGAGCATACCTGACTTCATCGCCGTATGCGAACCCTTAATCCGCGGCATATTCAAAAAGCCTGCGTCATCGCCCACCAACACACCGCCTGCAAACGACAGTTTCGGCAAACATTGCAAACCACCCTCATACAAAGCCCTTGCACCGTAAGCAATGCGGCGGCCACCGTCCAACATTTTTTTGATTTCAGGGTGCGTTTTTAAGCGTTGCATTTCTTCAAACGGCGACAGATACGGATTTGTATAATCCAAGCCCACCACCAAGCCGATTAACACCTTATTGTCTTCCCAGTGGTAAATAAACGAACCGCCATAAGTTTTTGAATCCAAAGGAAAACCGATTGTGTGCATCACCAAACCTTGTTGATGATTTTCGGGTTTCACTTCCCACACTTCCTTAATGCCAATGCCATAAGTCGGGGTTTGACTGTCGCGGTCTAATGCAAAATTCGCAATCAATTTTTTGCCCAAAGAACCCCGACAACCTTCGGCGAAAATGGTTTGTTGCGCGAGCAATTCCATACCAGGTTGAAAATTATCGGTAGGATTACCGTCTTTACCGACACCCATATCGCCTGTCAGCACGCCTTTAACCGAGCCGTCTGCGTGATACAGCACTTCGGCGGCGGCAAAACCAGGATAAATTTCCACGCCCAACTCTTCTGCTTGTTCCGCCAACCAACGGCATACCAAGCCGAGACTCGTGATATAAAAACCGTGATTGTGCATAGCAGGCGGCACAATGGGGATTTTGAATGCCTTATTTTTGGTTAAATACAACACCTTATCGGCAGTAACTTCGCAAGTAAGCGGAGCACCTTTTTCTTTCCAATCGGGGATTAACTCGTTCAAATAAACGGGATCAACAATCACCCCCGACATAATGTGTGCACCCACTTCGGACGCTTTTTCCACCACGCAAACGGAAACTTCACGATTTTGTTCCGCTGCCAACTGTTTCAAACGAATTGCCGCCGAAAGCCCCGCAGGCCCAGCACCGACAATCACCACATCAAACTGCATTTGATCTCGTTCAATGGTTTCGTTCATAGCGTATTCCTTTTGCCGATTGTTGGATTTATGCCGTTATTGTAGCGTACAAGTGGCTTAAAATACAGTAAAAAAGCCGTTTTTAAGTGCTTTCAGGCAGCCTGAAACCTTTGCAAAACTCAATCTGAAACAAAAAAAGCGTTCGTTATAGGGTGGGCATTCCTGCCCACCACTCTGCCTGCGGCGTTGATTATTTGTTGATATTAAAGAAAATTCCGCCCTATCGGGCGGTTGGTGGGAAGAATGCCCACCCTATAACATTTGCATTTGTTATATAGATAAATAGGTTTTGCAAAGGTTTCAGCCTGAAAAAAACAGCGTAATCTGTGTGTTACGCTGTTTTTATCTACCCAAAATTATTCGCCTTGCTTTTTGCGATAATCCGCCACAGCCGCACGAATGGCATCTTCTGCCAAAACCGAGCAGTGGATTTTCACGGGCGGCAGTGCTAATTCTTCGGCGATTTCGCTGTTTTTAATCGCCAATGCTTCGTCTATGCTTTTGCCTTTTACCCATTCGGTTACCAAACTGGAAGACGCAATCGCCGAGCCGCAGCCGTAGGTTTTGAATTTGGCGTCTTCAATAATGCCGTTTTCATTCACCTTGATTTGCAATTTCATCACATCGCCGCACGCAGGAGCACCAACCATGCCTGTTCCCACGCTTTGGTCGTTTTTATCCATAGAACCCACATTGCGTGGATTTTCGTAGTGGTCAATTACTTTATCACTGTAAGCCATTGTTGTTCCTTTATATTACCTTGTGTGTGTTTTTTCAGGCAGCCTGAAAGGGGTTATTTTACCTTGTTTCAGGCTGCCTGAAATATTGAATTTACCTTACAAACCCAATTTTTCCATGACAAAATCAATATCCTTATCGCCCCTGCCTGACAGATTAACCAAAATATGGTAATCCTTGCCGTGTTTTGCCGCTTCACGCAAGGCATACGCCACAGCGTGCGAACTTTCTAATGCGGGAATAATCCCTTCTTGGCGAGACAGTGCCAAAAATGCGTCCAAGCATTGTTTGTCGTCCGCAATATCGTAATGAACGCGACCTGTGTCGTGTAAATAGCAGTGTTGCGGCCCTACACCAGGATAATCCAAGCCTGACGCAATCGAATACACTGCGGCAGGGCTACCGTCTTCGTTTTGCAAATAATAACAACGAAATCCGTGAATTTCGCCTTTTTTGCCTAATGTCAGCGTTGCCGCGTGCCGTCCTGCTTTATCCAAGCCGTCCCCAGCAGGTTCAACCCCTGTGAGTTTCACGCTTTTATCGTCCAAAAAGGCGTTGAAAATACCCATAGCATTTGAACCGCCGCCCACACACGCCACTACTTCGCTGGGCAAACAACCGTAGGCTGCCTGAAACTGTTCTCTCGCTTCATGTCCCACAATCGACTGAAAAAACGCCACCATTTCAGGAAAAGGAGCAGGCCCCACCACCGAACCAATCGCATACATCGTGCTTTGTGGGTCTTTCAGATAATCCGCAAACGCACTATCCACCGCTTCTTTGAGCGTTTTCGCCCCAAACGACACAGGAATCACATTTGCCCCCAACACTTTCATACGCGACACATTTGGGTGTTCTTTGGCAATATCCACTTCACCCATATGAATATCACATTCAATGCCCAATAAGGCGGCAGCGGTTGCTAATGCCACACCGTGCTGTCCAGCCCCTGTTTCGGCAATCACCTTTTTCTTGCCCAAGCGTTTAGCAAGCAGCACTTCGCCGATACAATGATTGATTTTATGAGCGCCTGTGTGGTTCAAATCTTCGCGTTTAAAATAAATATTTGCCCCATTTTTCGATAAATTGCGAGCATGATAAATCGGCGATGGTCTGCCGATATATGTTTCCCGCAATAATTTAAATTCTTGCAAAAATTCAGGGTCTTGTATCATTGTATGAAAGCCGTCTTCAATTTCTTGCAAAGCCGCTTTCAGTGCAGGGTGATCAATTTTGCCGCCAAATTCACCAAAAAAACCGTTATTGTCAGGTAAAACCTGTTTATTTAAGCCAATATCCATTTGATTTATTCTCAAAAATTAGAAAAACAAGCATTTTACTCCTTTGTAGGCTGCCTGAACGAGATTTTTTCACTGCATTTCATTCGTTAAACGCTGTTTCAGGCTGCCTGAAAATTTAATCATCAATATTTCGCAATAAAGAACACACAACAGCACTTCTGCGACCCGAGCGGCAAAATGCCAAAGCGGGTAATTCGGACTCTTGCAAAATATGTTGCAATAACAAGGCGGTATCTTGGCTAATGGCAGCCACACTGGCAATCGGCTGATGATAAGTATGCTCAATGCCTGCGGCACGAATTTTGGCGGCTAAATCGGCAAAAACAGGCTGCCTTTCATCTTCGCCGTCCAAACGATGACAAATCACCGTTTTAATGCCCAAACGCAGTAAATCAGCAATATCATCTTCATCAATTTGTCCGCTGACATATAAATCAGGTGAAATTTGGGTGAAATTCATAGTATTCCTTTCAGGCTGCCTGAAAAACAACAGTACCGCCGTAGGGTGGGCTTCCAGCCCACCAAACAAGCCGCAGGCTTGTTTGTCAATCATTTCAGGCAGCCTGAAAGATTTTTTAATAAGCATTTTATATAGTCGATAAACTTCAAAAGTATAAAAGGCGGCGAGCCGCAGATAGTATAACTAATACAGCAAGGCGAGCCAACGAATGATAATTTTGAAGTTTATCGACTATAACGCCCCTATCGGGGCGTTTTGGTGGGCTGGGAAGCCCACCCTACTGCGTTACTGCGTGGGCGACCAAGACACAGCAGCATTAAGTAATGGGCAGTGTGCCTTTGGCGTTCATCAACAAATCCACCACTTGTGGGGCGTTGATAATCTTGTAGCGGCGGTCCATTTGTTCGGCGGTAAAGCCGTTATGAATCATACACGCACCGCACACGGCAATTTGACCGCCTTTGTTCAAAAAATCTGCCCATAAGTCTTTAACTGGACGGAAAGGAGCCCCAATGTCCATATCTTCATACACATTAGGACGACCCAATTCCACGCCTTCTACCATTAAAATCAGCGTTGCAGAATGTCCTTGTTCCAAAGCGTTTAACGCCATAGTCAAAGCCACTGTAACTTTGGCAGGATTGCTGTGTCCGTCAAATACCGTTGCCACAAAATCAGTTTTTTGCATATTGCTTGCTCCTTACTTCAAAAAAATCAGGTGCGTGCATTATAGCGGATTTAGTTTAGATTTTTCTAATTATAGTCCGCTTTTTAATCGAATAAATCCTTTAACTTATCCAAAAACGAGCGTTGGTGCGGATTTTGTGGGCGTTCCAAACCTGTGGAAATTTTTTCAAATTCCATTAACAACTCTTTTTGCCGTTCGGTTAAGTTAATCGGCGTTTCCACCACAATATGACAATACAAATCGCCTTGCAAGGGGCTTCGTACACTGGTAATGCCCTTGCCACGCAAACGCAAGCGGCGACCTGTTTGCGTGCCAGCGGGAATAGTGGTTTTTGCTCTGCCGTTCAAAGTGGGCACTTCCACTTCGCCGCCTAATGCTGCCACCGTAAAGGAAATCGGCAATTCACAATGCAAATCGCGTCCATCGCGTTCAAAAATATCGTGCGGTTTTACCGAAACATACACCAATAAATCGCCCGCAGGAGCCCCGTGCGAACCCATTTCGCCCTGACCCGACAAGCGAATGGCTTGACCGTCATCAATACCCGCAGGAATAGAAATTTCAATCGTCCGCGAAGTTTTTAACTTGCCCTGTCCGCGACATTTCACGCACGGCTCTTTAATAATTTTGCCCGCCCCACGACAACGCGGACAAGTTTGTTTTAACTGAAAAATGGCTTGCTGAATGTGAATGGTGCCTGTGCCACGACAATCGGGGCAAGTCTCCGCACTCGTGCCTGCTTTCGCACCAGAACCATGACACACATCACATTCTTCGTGCGATGGAATGTTGATTTGCTTTTTCAATCCATTCGCGGCTTCTTCCAAAGAAATTTGAATATCATAACGCAAATCGGCTCCCTGAAAATTCTGTTGCCGACTGGCTCCGCCTGCCCCAAACATTTGGCTGAAAATATCGCCAAAATCAAAGCCGCCGCCAAATCCGCCAAAGCCCCCGCCAAAACCGCCGCCGCCCATTTGGTTCGGGTCAATGCCTGCTTCACCAAACTGGTCATATTGGGCTCGTTTTTGACTGTCCGATAAAACATCGTAAGCCTTTTGAATTTCCTTAAATTTTTCTTCGGCTTCCTTATTATCAGGATTGCGGTCGGGGTGATATTTCATCGCCAATTTGCGATAGGCTTTTTTGATTTCGTCTTCACTCGCCGATTTGCTCACGCCAAGCGTTTCGTATAAATCTTTACTCATTTTGTATGTGCCAAAATAAAATATAAACTGCCCACCAATATGTGGGCAGAATGGGAAAATATCAAGAGATGATTTTCAGGCTGCCTGAAATATAAAAAACCTGCATGATACAGGTTGGCTTATTCTGTTGCACTGCTCGCAAAATGGCTGATTTTCACCGAACCGTGTGGAAATTTAGCGATAATTTCCAAATCACCGCCCATTGCCTGAATGGCTTTTCGCAAAGAACTGATATACATATCCGTGCGTCTTTCCATTTTCGATACCGCAGCCTGATTGATATGCAATCTTTCCGCCAATTCGCTTTGCGACAAACCCTGTGCTTGGCGTAGTTCGTGCAAAGGCATCTCTGCCAGCAATTTTTGGAATTTCATTTCTGCTCTGGCACGAGATTCAGGCGACATTTTGGCTCGCAATTCATCAAATTTTTTTGCCATTTTCGCTCTCCAAAATTAACAAATGTTCATCGTATAAACGGTCGGCAATCGGCACAAACTTGTCGTACCAACGCTTATCACCTGTTTTATCACCGCCTATTAACAAAATCGCACAACGGCGTGGGTCAAATGCGTATAACACTCGCAAAGGCTTACCACTACTTTGAACACGCAATTCACGCATATTACCGTGTTTGGACGAAGTAATTGAAGTGCTGTGCGGAAATTTCAAATTTGTTCCCCAAACTTCCAACATACTCACCGAAGCATAAACATCTTCTTGCTCGTCTTCGGATAAAGCATTCCACCAGTCGTTGAACTCGTCCGTATATTCAACTTCGTATTTCATAACATTTTAATTATAACTTAAAAGGAATAATTAAATGACTTATTTTTGTCATTTTATCCATTTCAATCTTTCAGGCTGCCTGAAAGTCTTTTATTTTTTGCATTAACTGTTTAATTTTATTATGGTCTTTAATGCCTTTATCTTTTTCCACACCCGATGATAAATCAATCGCTGGGGCATTCGTTTGGGTGATGGCAGTAACAACATTATCAGGCGTTAAGCCGCCTGCCAAAATCCATGGGCGGTTGATTTTTTCAGGCAACATACCCCAGTCAAAATGCTCGCCACTGCCGCCGTATTGTTGCGGGTGATATGCGTCAAACAGCAAGGCTCGGGCGGTTGGGTAGGCATTTAAGGCTGCCTGAATATCGTGTTCATTCTGCACCCGCACCGCTTTAATATAAGGACGATTAAATTGCTGGCAAAATTCAGGCGTTTCATCGCCGTGAAATTGCAGATAATCCAACGGAACGCTATTGATAATTCGTTGAATTTCATCAGTATTTTGATTAACAAACAAACCCACCACACTCACAAAAGCAGGCATTTGTTGAACAATTTCTTGTGCTGTTTTTATCGACACACAACGGGGGCTCTTTGCAAAAAATACCAAACCAATGGCGTCCGCTCCATGTTTTGCCGCACATAATGCGTCTGCAATATTAGTGATACCACAAATTTTTGTACGAATATAAGCCATTGATTATTCTCCAAAAAACCATTTTGGCATAGGCGGTTTGTGTATTTGCCATTCACTTGGATAATCCACGCCTGTTAAATATAAGCCGTCTGCCATAAAAGTGGGCGGTGCTTTTTGTCGATTGCGAGCCGTGATAATTTGTGCAAAATCGTCCTGCGTGATTTTGCCACTGCCCACATAGATTAACGCACCCACCATATTACGCACTTGATGATGCAAAAATCCAGACGCGGCAAAATCAAAACAAATTAAATCGTTTTTACTTAATATATCAACAGAATACATGGTTTTAATCGGCGTTTTTGCCTGACATTCGCTTGACCGAAAAGATGAAAAATCTTGCTCGCCCAACAATAAAGCACTTGCCGCCTGCATTTTTTCCACCGACAACGGCACAAATGTCCAGCCCACCAAGCCTTTTAAAATAACAGGACGCACAGGAGCATTGCTTAATACATAACGATATTCACGGCGGCAAGCGTTAAATCGTGCGTGAAAATCGCTCGGCACTTCTTGGGCAGACAACACCGCAACCTGTTCGGGCAAATGACTATTCACCCCAGCCACCCAAGCATAAAGCGGTCGGCGTGCTGTGGTGTCAAAATGAGCGGTTAAATTCAAAGCATGCACACCCCTATCCGTCCGCCCTGCGGCAAGCACTTCCACACGATGACCTGCAATCTGTGCCACAGCCGTTTCTAACGCTGCCTGAACAGTCGGCAAACCATTCGGCTGCTTCTGCCAACCACAAAAAGCATGTCCTAAATAACGAATGTTGAGTAAAATGCGTTGCATATTTTCAGGCTGCCTATTGATTAAAGATTATCCAAAGAAAAACGCCTATTTTACAGGCGTTTTAAAATAAATACACGCTTTCAGGCAGCCTGAAAACCTTATTCCACATTCAATGGTGCAAAAGACTTCACCAAATCATCAACCGCTTTAACGCGTTGTAAAAAAGGTTCTAATAAATGCAAAGGCAAGGCGGACGGGCCATCGCATTTGGCTTTGTCGGGATTTTCGTGGGCTTCTAAAAACAATCCTGCCAAACCTGTCGCCATACCCGCTTGGGCTAAATCCACCACTTGACTGCGTCTGCCGCCTGACGCAGCGGAACCTGAATCACGCGTTTGCAGCGAATGGGTTACATCAAAAATCAGCGGAATATTGTTGCAGTTTTTTTTCATCACGCCAAAACCCAACATATCCACCACCAAATTATCATAACCAAAATTGCTGCCGCGTTCGCACAACATCAGTTGCGTGTTGCCCGCTTCCGCAAATTTTTCAACAATATTTTTCATCTGCGTCGGGCTTAAAAACTGCGGTTTTTTAATGTTAATCACCCGCCCCGTTTTCGCCATTGCCACCACCAAGTCGGTTTGACGAGCCCAAAACGCAGGCAGTTGCAACACATCGCACACTTGCCCCACAGGCTCGCACTGATAAGGCTCATGCACATCGGTAATCACAGGCACGCCAAAATTTTCTTTAACTTTGCTAAAAATTTTTAAGCCCATATCCATGCCTACGCCCCGATAAGAATGAATAGACGAGCGATTCGCCTTATCAAAAGACGCTTTGAACACATAAGGAATGCCCAACTTTTGCGTGGTTTTGACATATTTTTCACACGCGGCAAGTGTGGAATCCAAGTCTTCCAAAACATTCACCCCACCGAATAAAACAAAGGGTTGAGTGTTGTCTATGGTGATGTTGCCTAATTTCAACATTTTTGTCCTTATTTATTAAAAAGAGAATTTACAAACATTATACTACGCTATTTAAATTTTCCATGAAAAAATGAATCCACAGAAATAAAACCTTGACAAAATCAAAGAAAAGTTTTCATTAGATAAAATTCCTTGTAAAACAATTTATTACAAGGAATTTTAACAAAGTTATGTGCATATTCAGGCAACCTGAAACCCTTTTTGCATTCTATACCCGCTCATAAACAATGCCGTGTTTATCCAAAACTTCTTTTAAGTTTTTCAACACAATCGGTTTAATCAATCCCTTATCACGGTAGTTATAAAACTCTTCAATAAAGTTTTCCACAGGAATATCACCACGAATTTCCATTGGGGCAATATCGTATTCCGTCCAACCTGTTTCTAATAGTTTTTCAATAATTTTTTCTTCAAAACGATATTTGATAATTTTTGCAGGATTACCGCCAACAATGGCATACGGCGGAACATCTTTGGTTACCAATGCATTTGCGGCTAATACCGCACCTGTACTAATGGTAATTTTTGGTGATATAGTTACCCCTCCGCCGCACCATACATCATTGCCGATACGCAAAATGCGTTTCCAATCCTTACACAAATTGTTTGAATTTTTCTGCAATTTGACATTTGTATTCAGAAAGAGAGCCTGAGTGTCATAGCCCAATAAAGAAGTGGTAAATGCACGGTATGGGTGGGCAGCCCCCATAATAGAGAAACCACCAGCAATAGAAGAATAATTGCCTATTTTAATGTCCGCAGGCAAACTATTCCAAGAATAGGAATACGCTCCAATCGTTAGTGGCATAGTATTACCAATTAAAATGATAGCATTGTAAAATGTGCTATATTCTGTAAAAAATACTGGCTTGTCTTTCAGATCATTCCTTGCGTCACCTTTCACAGAAAAATGCAAACCTTCTTGTAGCAATTTTTCTCTGTTTTCTTCGCTTAAAACAAAATTGTATTGAGTCATAAGTATTACTCCATCTTAACCCCAAAAAACTTTCAGACTAGCTGAAACATTCTCAACTACACTTGAGTGTACTCAATACCGTGTTTATCCAAAATTTCTTTTAAATTTTTCAATACTATCGGTTTAATTTTACCTTTGTCTTTGTAGTCATAGAAAACATCAATAAACTGTTCTACTGGAATATCGCCACGAATTTTCATCGGTGCTATGTCGTATTCAGTCCAACGCGTTTCTAATAGTTTTTCGATGATATTGTCTTCAAAACGATATTTGATAATTTTGGCAGGATTACCGCCAACAATCGCGTACGGCGGAACATCTTTTACCACCACAGCACCGCCTGCAACACAAGCACCTGTATGGATAACTATTTTATTAGCCAAAATGACATCCTGACCTATCCAAACATCATTAGCAATTCTGAAAGTTTTTGTAACTTCTGAAAATCTGCAAGAATGAATTTGTGCTTGCATCTGAAAATCAGGAGTTCTCAATACATCTCTTGGTTTGTAAGTCAAAACTGAAGTAGAAAATCTTTCATACGGATGATTTTCAAAGAGAATTTTCAAACCCCAAGATAGAGAACAGTAATTTCCCATATTAAAAAACATCGGATCCATATTGGGAGTCATGCAAAAACTATATGCCCCCCCCCGAAACACAGAATTTCCTTTAATAACTGTTGAATAAAATGCAGTCTTGTCGCTAAAACGAACTTCGCTATTATCAGCAACATTCCAAAGATGAAGAAATTCTGAAACGAAAATGTCTCTATAATCAGGACGATAAACAAATTTGTATAACATTGATTAACTCCTGCTAAAACTTAAATTCTATCCGCGTGAGAAAACATCAAGATCTCTTGCTTCGCTGCTTCATGTCCGTGTTGAATAGATTCAATAAACATTCTCGAGCTCATCCAAATAGGAAGATAACCTGTGTCATTTTCAATCTTTGTCAAAAAATCAAAATTAGTATGTTCTAATACTCTTCTACCATTGGTGATGTGTGTAACATCCTTAAATTGACAATTACAATACAATAATCTGAAATAAATAAATACAAGATGCTCAAAACTAAGCCAAGATAGGCAGTACCAAAAAGGAATGGGAGACTTGTTTTCCACGAAAGAAAAAAATTGTGCTAAATCCTCTTTTTTATAAACAGGCAGCTCAAAAAACCAAGGATAAGTTGTCCATTCATTAGTTAAGTTTTTCAAAGTTGCTTGATCGCGTTCTGGATAAAAAATACTACATGACATCATAATGCTCTTGAATAGATCATTAGAGGGGGGGGTAGAGGTTATATATATATTTTTCTCATAATTTTCAATACATCTCGCGAAGAGTTTAGATGGGCTTTCCTTATCCCTAAAAAGAATGTCGCAATCGGCAACAGCCACATATTCATACTTTAACATAGCCCAATGCAAGGCACAAAATTTCTTCACATTGATGACACCTCCAGTTTGAAGAAGATAACGCAAAGACTCTGGAAGTTGAGAAGTTTCTCTAATATAAGTATCAATATCCAAAACTTTTATATATGGAACATATTCTTTTGCAATAATCTGCAAACAAGACATAATAGTGTCTTGCTCCTGCAAATTACTGGTGCAAATGACTAAATCAAAATCCAATTCCTGCAATTTGTCCTTGTCTATTGAATGCAAGAAAGCACAGTACCAGTTGATTTTTCGCAAATTAACTGGGATTATCAATGCGTATTTTTTCATAATAGCCTCCAAAAAACATCAAAGCAAATATTTATCATTATTGGCACCAGGTATTTTGACCACCACATTGATGGTGCCGTTTTCCAAGCATTTGAAATCTGTGGCTTCGCCTGGTTCCATAACAATAATATCACCTGCTTTATATTCCACACCGTTCATTTGAACTCGCCCAGAGATAATGCAGGTATATTCTGTGGCAATTTTGTGATAATGGCTCTCTTCGTAATCACCCTCGTTATAGGTTTTTACGGCAACCTCGACATCATTTGTTTTGAACAAGGACGGCTCAAAATTGCCGATAAACCAGCCCTTGGTCATATCCGTTAATTTGGCAATTTTCATTATTTTGTCCTTTGTTTTTCGTGTAAATCCATCATATATTCCGCTAATTGCTGTTCATTTTTCAAAGGATGAAAAGCATCGTTGGCTATTTTGTGCATCACAATATTTTTTTGCCGCAATATCATTTCATTCAGCGTTTGCGAGATATAAAAACTGCCATTGATTGGATTGTCTTTGCGAATTACATTCAAGGCACATTCTGCAAAATCAATCCCATGACGGAAATAATACAAACTCACCAAAGCATTACGGGATATGGGCAGTTTTTCTTCCACTTGAACCACTTCGTTGTTTTCATCTATCTTGGCAAAAGAATAACGCGGGTGTACCGATGTAAATGAAACAATCCCTGCATCAGCAGATTTTTCACGAAAGTTTCCAACGATTT
>JAFWTP010000261.1 GCA_017518845.1 Neisseriaceae bacterium | reverse complement strand
GAACCGCTTGATCCGATACCGCCTCGTTTGTTTCACACAACGCCCCGGCACGGTTTTCAATTTCGGTTGGAAATCCATCTTTTGGAGCGCAGACATTGATCCCGATGCCGACAATAACCGCCTGCTCGGTCGGCTTTGACGGATCCAATTGGCTTTCTGCCAAAATTCCGCAAACCTTTTTGCCGTTCACATAAACATCGTTTACCCACTTGATCTTGCTCTGTGTGTCAAAGACTTCATCCATTGCTTCGGCAACCGCAACGGCGGCGGCGACAGTCAATAATAAGGAAGTTGCCGGATTCATCTTTGGCCGAAACAACATGCTGAAATATAGCCCGCCATCGGGCGAAAAAAAGCTTCGCCCCATTCGACCGCGGCCCTGCGTCTGTCTGGCGGCAAGATAAACCGTCCCATCTTTTGCGCCATCGGCAGCCATCTGTTTCAAAACGGTATTGGTGGATGTCGTTTCGTCCACATAATGTATTTCTACCGGAAAATTAAACCTGTTTTCCAATTCTTTCAGCATCATTTCGCTAAACTTCATATTATCTATCCTTTAAAAATATTTTAGTAAAAAGTGAAAAAATAGTTGACTTTTGGCGCAAACCTATGTATAATTACAATGTTGCGAAAAATTAAATACTTCGAGGTGTGGCTCAGTTTGGTAGAGCGCTGCGTTCGGGACGCAGAGGCCGCAGGTTCAAGTCCTGTCACCTCGACCACAGGCAGGGCCTGACCCAATCCGGGTTAGGCTCTGTTGTTATCTAAAATCTCTACCCCGAAGCCGTTCGCTTGCGTTATGAACACTCTGACCATGCTGAGTGTTCATAACGCAAGTGAGTTATGGACACTCAGTTTTTTTATATTCAACTTATCTGATATTTTTGTGTGTAGGTTTGTCAAGCAGTCTTTTTTGCGGTATAATGTTAACATGTAAAACAACAAAATCCGCAGAACTATCATAGTACAGGGGACGATAGTGGTCAGTCCACTGTCTTGTTTGTTAATCGCAAAACGAGCAGTCAACGCGTGACTGCTCGTTTCATTTTATCAAATTAAACTTGAGAAATCGTCACTGGTATTGACCTGCTCAAATGAGGTATTGTCCTGATGTGGAATCGGTTTCCATGTCAGGTTTTTAGTACAAATCGCATGGATATCAATCGGCAGTTGAATATATAAAAACAACGGCAAAAAGCATAAAATGAATGGTTAGCAATCCTAACAAGGAAACCAAAACTTTGGTTATCAACAAGACAATTTCCGAATAACTCATATCGTTAAAGCTTTTTAAGCTGTTCTCCTTTTCTGTGATACCGCAAAAAATACTTTGTTCATTTTCTGCTTTTTTCTCTTGAAAAAACAGTCATTGCCACACCGGTATCCTGTACTAAAATATCGCTGGGCAGTCGAGAAAATTTCACCGTAACAAATAAATCGCCGGCAGCACCCGATATATTAAAAATTTGAATCATGTAAACGACCCAAAACCATTCGGTTGGCACCATCAGATTTATCACCGCCAAAACAATGCCCCAAAACACAATCGGCGCCAGTGCAATAAAAAAATAAGATTTCTTATCATAAAAATCCTGACTGCCGGCAAAGGCGTACAATCCGGTAAATCCGTATTTTACCTTCTTGGTTCTGCAAATCTTCATTGCAATACCGTGGATCGCTTCATGCAAAACCACATAAAGTATGATGCATACCATGAGCATGGCAAACCGAATCAAATACGCTTTCATACCGTCTTCCATGTTGAAAAAAGAATCAATCGGTACCACAAAATGCATCGGCACCGCCAACAAAAGCGCAATAATAACGGATAGCAAATTGACCATCAACGAAGCCTTTTTATCCTTCTGCAAATCGACAGTATCAATCCGGCAATATCCTTCCG
>JAFWTP010000260.1 GCA_017518845.1 Neisseriaceae bacterium | reverse complement strand
TGCGGTACTGTTATGTAGTTTATCGTAGGTTTCTTCTTCAATTAAATCAAGCAATTCATCATCTTCATCGAACTTGATTTTTAATTTTTCTGCGGTTGTTTTGAACAATTTTTCAAAACGATAATCGGCAAGCCCCATAGACTGCGAGCCTAAATCAAACGACAGTTGATATTGCGTATCGCCTAACGGCATATTTTCTAATGGAATAGCCAAATCAAGCACTTCTTTTTCGCTGATATTTGGATTAACGCTTTCGTGATAAACCACGCGATAGCCCTTTTGCGATAAAGGGATATCCGTGTCCAAACCTGCTAAATCATCGTTGCTAATAAAAAACTGCAACAAGCCTTTTTCGGGAAAATCAGGTAAAGGCGGCAATTCGGCTAAATCAATTTGGGCTAATAAGGCTAATTTATCACCGTTCTTATCCACAGGATACGGCATTTCAGGCAGCCAGTAAGGTACACCGCCAAACTTGCTGGCGGTTAAGGGCAGTTTTTTGGCTTTTTTAGGTTTGATTTTAATAAAAGGCGTTGCCGTGTCTTTTTTCATTTGAGCCACAACTTTTTTGGCTTGTTTTTGTTCGCGAGTAAGTATGGGTTTTGCTTTGGGCGTTTGGGTTTTCTTGTGTTGTTTTTCTAATTCTTCCATACGCAATGAACTCCAATCCCAATAATTTTCATATAAAGTGAAAGTACTTAATTTTTGAATAAATAGTGGAATATCTGTTAAATTTTCACATGAAACAATATTCAAACGCTTTATATTTTTTAAGTGAGCAATGTTTTCAGGAATATAAGAAAGTTTTTGGCAACTCACAATATTGAGTGTTTGCAGGTTTTCCAATGAGCCAATACTTTCTGGCAGAGTGGTTAAGTTAGGGCAACTTGATATTTCTAATGTTTTTAATCCTTTTAATTGACCAATATTTTCAGGTAGCCTGCTCAAATTTAAACATGATATGTTTAATTCTTCTAATTGATTTAATTGCCAAAAATTTTCAGGAAAAGTTAAATTTTCTTCTGCACTTTTTAATGCAAGAGTAATAGGAAATAATAATTCTAATTTTTTCAAATTGCATAATTCTCCAATACTGTCAGGAAACACTATACCATTAGACAACAAAGGGTTAAAAGATAGTGTTAATGTTTGTAATTGCTTTAATTCTCCAATACTTTCAGGCAGTGTTGTGAGATTTAAACCACTTAAATTTAATGTTTTTAATTGTTTCAGTTGTCCAATATGTTCAGGTAACAGGGTAAGTATTTGATCACTAATAGATAATGTGTGTAATTTATTTAAGTATTTGATATTTTCAGACAATACAGTTAAATTTAACAGAATGCTTTGATAATGTCGTTCGTTATTTCGCACGCTTGTTTCATTTAAATCTAATATTTCTAAATTAGTAAAATGCTTAATGCTTGTAGGTAATGTAATAAAACCTTTGTTAGGCTGTGGTTGTAAGTCCAAATGCGTAATTTTTGCTAAATATTGTTTCACTTCTTTTGGGTCGGTAAGCGGATACAAATCTGACCAAAAATGCGAACTTATCAAAGATTTGAACAGAGCCTTTAATTCGACAATCTCTTGTGCAGTCAATTCAAAATCTTGTTGCGTATTCATTTGTTTTTTCCTTGATAAAAAGTTGAAAAATAAACCTTTCAGGCTGCCTGAAAAAGCAATCGTTATGTTCAGCAATCGCAAACAATCTTATTTTATATCAAGATACTTCCCATTACGAAACACTTTGTTCAGAATGACAAAATAGAAAAAACCCTTTCAGGCTGCCTGAAAGATATTTATTTCTTCTGACACGCCACAAATTGCACCACGCCATTGACAGGGTAGGTCATTTCTGCCGCCGCACCTTTATTAACCCACTGAATTTGGCGGGCGTTATTTGCAAAGGTTTCGTTTGCCTGCTTGTCTAATCGCGTCAGCGTAACCGTGTCGGCGGTTACATTGCCGTTTTGAATTTGCGATATGGTAAGCGTAGCACTTTTGCGACTTGCGTCTTCATAAGCAAATGCCACACGAGAATTACCACATTGATACCACTCTTGCGGTGTCATAACCGTATCGGTTTTCGAACTTGCCGTGTCGTCTGTGGCACAAGCGGTTAAAATCACAGTTGCCACAATCGGCAGTAACAGTTTGTTTTTCATTGCATTTTCCTTATAACAAAATAATCATTTTAAGTAAGTGTTTTCGCTGTTTTTTTATTTTCAGGCTACCTGAAAGGTTTTCTTTAATCGTGTTACGCCGCTCCTATCGGAGCGTTTGGTAGGTTGGAAACCCACCCTACGGCGTTACCTTTTAGCCGTAGGCGTTGCGTTAATCATTTCTGTCGTTACTACAAAGCCGTTATTCTACCAAACCCAAATGTTTCAGTAATGCGTCAGGTTTGGGGTCGCGTCCCCTGAATGCTCGGAAGTTGTCTAATGCACTCCTTGCACCGCCTTGCGACAGAATTTCCTGCCAAAATCTCTGCCCTGTTTTTTGGCGATTATTTTCTTCCACAAACGCCGCATACACATCAGCCGACAGCACTTCTGCCCAAATATAACTGTAATAACCAGCCGAATAACCGCCTGCAAATATATGCGAAAAACTTTGAGCAAAACGGTTTTCAGGAATAATCGGCACAACCGCCACTTCCTCTCGCACAGCGTCTAACACGCCTTGCCAGTTAATGGGTTGCGTTTTTTCCTTATAAATCAACAAATCAAACAAGGCAAACTCCATTTGCCGCACCACAAATAAACCTGTTTGAAAATTTTTTGCCGCTTTGATTTTATTGAATAAAGTTTCAGGCAGCCTATTTTGCGTTTCTTTGTGGCAACTCATATTTTTCAAAACATCATATTCCCACGCAAAATTTTCCATAAACTGACTGGGCAACTCAACCGCGTCCCACTCCACGCCCTCAATGCCAGACACGCCTGAAACGCCAATTTGCGTCAGTAAATGGTGCAGGGAATGACCACATTCGTGAAACAGCGTTAAAATGTCGCTGTGCGACAATCTCGCCTCGCCGTCCGCTTCGGGCGGTGCAAAATTGCATACAATATACGCTTGCGGCAGTTGCAGGCTGCCTGAAACTTTTTGACGGCGAGAACAGTAATCGTTCATCCACGCCCCGCCTTTTTTGCCACTTCGGGCATATAAATCCAAATACACGCCGCCGATTTTTTCGCCACGCTTAATTAAACTAAAATAACGCACGCTATTATGCCAAACAGGGCGATTTTCTTCTATAAAATCAACGCTGTATAATTCTTTAATCAGTTGAAATAAACCCTGCAAAACTTTGGATAAAGGAAAATATTGCCGCACTTCTTCTTCCGAAAACGAATATTTTTCCTGCCGTAATTTTTCCGAAAAATAAGCCATATCCCACGCTTTTAATTCCTCAATACCGTGCTGTTTGGCAAAGGCTTTTAATTCTTCCAAGTCCCTGATTGCAAAAGGTTTCGCACGGTTTGCCATATCACGCAAAAAAGAAATCACATTATCAGGCGTATCCGCCATTTTGGTTTCTAACGACAAGGCGGCGTAATTATCAAAGCCCAAAAGTTGTGCTTCTGATGCGGCAATTTGCAAAATTTCATCAATCAAAGGAGCATTGTCGCGTTTTGCGTCATCTAACTCACTGGCACGCACGGCGTATGCCCGATAAATTTGCTCCCGCAAAGCACGATTATCGGCAAACTGCATAATCGCCAAATAATGCGGTGCCTTTAAACCAACCACAAAACCCGATTTACCTTGCTCTTTGGCATATTCGGCAAACATTGCCAAAGCGTTTTCAGGCAGCCCTTGTAATGTTTGTTTGTCGTTGATATGTAAAGAAAAAGCGTCTGTTGCGTCCAACACATTTTGCGAAAAAGTGGCAGACAATTCTGCCCCTTTTTGTTGCAGCGTGGCAAACTGCATTTGCTGGTCAGGTGGCAATTCCACACCCGACAAAACAAAATCACGCAAGTCATTGTTTAATTTTTTCTTTTTAGCGTAATCAAGCGTTTCATATTCGGAAGACGCACGCAGCGTTTTATAGCGTTGATACAACGCCAAATCCTGCGAAATTTCCGTAAAAAACATCGTAACTTCGGGAATTAAAGCGTTGTAAGCATCTCGCCATTCTTGCGTATCCGCAACCGAATGAATATGCGACACCACGCCCCAAATACGCCCCGCACGCTCCCCCAAATCCGCTAACGCTTCCACAGTGTTGTCCCACGAAACAACTTCCTGTGCTTTGATTTTATTCAACATTTCTTTCGCGTCCGCCATTGCGGTTTGCATAGCAGGCACAATGTGCTCCGCTTTGAATTGGTCAAATTGCGGAGTGTCGGTTAAGTTTAATAATGGATTCATTGTTTTATCCTTTTAATAAATTAAATCAGTTTCAGGCAGCCTTAAATTTTTGTAACGCCTGTTAAATCTAAATGCCGCATAATTTCTGTAACTTTTTGATTATTCAATAAAAAATCAGGCAGAATTTCTGCCAAAGGCACAATCACAAAGGCTCGTGTGTGGGCTCTTGGGTGCGGCAGAATCAGTTTAGGGTCGCTGTTTGTTTGATTTCCATAATCAATTAAATCTAAATCTATGGTGCGTGGAGCGTTTGGAAAGGGGCGAACTCTGCCACAATTATTTTCTATATTTTGTAGTTGCGATAATAAATCGTATTTGTCTAAATTGGTTTCTATGGCTATTACGCCATTAATAAAATCAGGCTGGTCAAGATAGCCAACAGGTTTGGTGCGATAAAGCGAAGAACACGCCACAACACGGCTTTCAGGCAGCCTGAACAGGTGTTCGCTTGCTTGTTGAATGTTGTCAATAGGGTTGATATTGCTACCCAAAGCAATAATGGCAAGGGTCATAGCGTGCTTTCGTTGTCGGCGGCTGGGCGTGGTTTTCGTCTTCGGCGTTTTTTATTGCCTTTATTTTCCGCAACAACTTGCGTCATTTGCAAGCGTTGTTCTTCGTTTGCCGCTTGAAATTTCGTCCAAAATTGGGCAATCGCAGGGTCGGTGTCCGCGTCGTTGTTTGCACTTCGTAAAACATAAAAATCATACGCTGCCCGAAAATTGGGGTGTTTTAACAGGCGAAAAGGGCGTTTGCCACGAATAAACGCAAATTGCGGTTGTAACTGCCAAATTTCGCGAATCATCGCAAACAGGCGGTTGGGCACGCCCCAGTGCAAACCGCCGTCTTCACGAATTTGCCGAATAGCGGCGTGCAAGGTTTGCGTGGGCTTGTCGTCCATTGTGTGCAAATCTTGCTCAATCTGCCGCAGTTTGTGCCAAAACAGGGCTGCCAACAAAAAGGCAATCGACACGGGCTTTTTGTGTTTGACGCGTTCATCGGTTTTGGCTAATACCGTTTCAACAAAATGGCGAGTGGTGTCGTCTTCGTGCGTCATCATAATGGCGAAAATGGGGTGAATGTCCGCTGGGATATTCAACATTTTCATATTATTCAGGCAGCCTGAACTGTTGCCGCATAATAATTCTTTGGTGATTTCGTCAAATAAGCGAGCAGGCGGCTCGTTTTTTAATAGATGATTGTTGCGGCGAATGCTGTCGGCAATTTCGCCTGCCATTTCAAAACCTAATTTGGCAGACAATCTGGCTGCACGCAACATGCGGACTGGGTCTTCACGAAAGCGTTCATCGGGCTTGCCTATCATCACCAAACGGCGTGCCTGAATATCGGCAATGCCGTTTAAATCGTCAAAAATTTGCTCTGCCACAGGGTCGTAATATAAGGCGTTGCAGGTAAAATCACGCCGCCGTGCGTCTTCGCTTCGTGTGCCAAACGCCGTATCACGCATAATGCGACCTTGCTCGTTTTGCGGGGCGGTTACATTGCCACGAAATGTAGTAATTTCAAGCAATTCCGCACCAAAAGGCAAAATCACAATCGGAAAGCGTCTGCCGACAATACGCCCCCGCCGAAACACTCGCCGCACTTCGTCAGGAGCGGCATTGGTTGCCACATCGAAATCTTTCGGGGTTAAGCCTGCCAACAAATCCCGCACCGCACCGCCAACAATATAGGCTTCAAAACCCGCTTCCTGCAATGCTTTGACGGTTTTAAGTGCGTATTTAGGCAGCATTTTTTG
>JAFWTP010000259.1 GCA_017518845.1 Neisseriaceae bacterium | reverse complement strand
TCTGGCGGCATATTATTCCGCCGGCAGGAACCAGTCCAAGGTGGAGATCGATTACCTCGAGAGATAACGCTTCGATTTTAGTTTCAGGCAGCCTGAAACGCAGTTCAACGAGTCGTGCGTGAAGTTAAAATACAATCGAAGCGTTATCTAAACATATTTGTTTTGCCTGATAAGGCAAAACGAAACAACTGCTCACTACTCACTACTCACTGCTCACTATTTTCAGGCTGCCTGAAACGCAGTTCAACGAGCCGTAAGGCGAAGTTAAAAAAACTCGCCACTGATTTGTGGCGAGAAAACTTGCAGATAATTGGAGAGAATGAAATGAATTTAATGTCCTGTTTGTGGCGGATTGTTGGCGATTTTTTGGAAGAATTGTAGGTATTTCAGCAAAACAAACAGCGTCATCACCAACGCAAAAATGCCTTCGGCGTATGCTAAATAAAACCACTCTTCTTTGGCGTTCAAAATGCGTAAGCCTTCAAATAGGCTGTTGGCGGTGATGATAAAAGGGAAAGTCAAAGCCGCATAAGACGGAAAGAAACCATTTTTCAAATAGGACGGCACTTGGCTTAATACCATAATAAACAAAAGTTGCGACAAGATGAGCGATAGCAAAACCAAAGCGGCAGAATGTTCGCCGTGCGGCACAAGTCGTGCGTAGCCCACAATCAACATTGCCAGCGGTGCGGTGTAAATCGCAAACACAGGGCGGGCGGAAATTTCTGTTACAGGTATTTTCAGGTAGCGTATGGAAATGACGACAAACATCACCACAAAACCGATTGCCGACAAACCAAACAGCCCATAGCGAATGCTTTGCAGGGGCAAATAATCAATGGTTAAATGGTGCGAAGTCATCACGGGGACGCAAAAGCCGACAAAGGGAATAAAATAAGCGGCAAATACTTGTTTTATTTGAAAATGTAAAATATATTTGGCATTAAACCACGCTAAATAAATCAGCACTGCAAGCAGGGAAATTAACCACAGCACTGCTGCAATATTCGGATAATTCGGTGCTAAATAAGCCGCGTCTAACATAAACGCAAAGGGAATCACTGTTGCCACGGCTGCCTGAACAGGGTGTTGCAAATTGGCTTTCAGATTTTGCGGCAAAAACAGGGCTTTAAGTACCACAATGATGAGCAACGCTGCACCCAATACACCAAACACAGGCTTTGCCCATGCCCCTTGACCAAATTCCGCAAACAAACCGCCCAAACCCGTGATACCAAAGGCTAATCCAGCCACAGGCAAGGGGGTGTGTTGAATAATATTTTTTAATTTTGTGTTCATGACAGTGTCTTTTTAATATAGTTAAAAACAAATATTTTTGTATTTATTATTTAATTTCGTTATTTTAGTATATTCTAAAATAAAGTCAAGTTCTTTTATTAGGTGAAGTTATTTTCAGGCAGCCTGAAAACAGTGAGCAGTGAGCAATTAGCAATTAGCAATGAGCAATGATGAGTTATGTCAAGCCTTGTCAGGCTTGACGGGTTTAATTTAGATAACGCTTCGATAAGTCTTTCAGGCTGCCTGAAAGAAACTCGAAGCGTTATCTCAATCTAATCCGTTTTGCCGACAGGCAAAACAAAACAACTGCTCACTACTCACTGTTTTCAGTTGTTCAATAAAAACAAAAACATACAATATAAATTAACATAAATTGCTGCACAACAGAAAAAAAATGTTGCGTCATTGTGGGCAAAATCGCATACAATTTAAGTTTTTGCCCGTTGGGGCGTTTCTTTCCGATTAACCATTAACCATAAGGATAACGAAACTATGTCAGATGCTATTGTTTTGGTTTTGAATTGCGGCTCTTCTTCGGTGAAAGGGGCTGTTATCGACAGTCAAACAGGCGAAGTGTTGTTCTCGTGCTTGGGCGAGAAATTGAATTTGCCTGACGCATTCATCACTTTCAAATATCAAGGCGAAAAGGAAGTTGAAGACTTGTCCACTCACCCGCACCACACGGGGGCGATTGAGGCCATGTTACACGCTTTGCAACGGCACGGTTTGGATAAAAAAATCGGTGCGGTTGGTCATCGCATTGTGCATGGCGGCGAGCATTTTAAGGAATCAACCATTGTTGATGAGGCGGTGATTGATAATATTCAAAAATGTATTACGCTGGCGCCCCTGCATAATCCTGCCCACTTGTTAGGCATTTCTGCGGCACGCAATGTATTTCATCGCATTCCGCATATTGTGGTGTTTGATACGGCATTTCATCAAACCATGCCTGATTATGCTTACACTTACGCCGTGCCGTATGAGTTATACAAGGAAACGGGCTTACGCCGCTATGGCGCACATGGCACAAGCGTGCGTTATGTGGCTGCGGAAGCGGCACGAATGCTTAATCGTCCAGCAGAAAAATTGGCGTTGGTTGTGGCACATTTGGGCAATGGTTCGTCCATTACTGCTGTTAAAAATGGCAAGGTGCAAGACACCAGTATGGGCTTAACACCGTTAGAAGGCTTGGTAATGGGCACGCGTTGCGGCGATATTGACGCGTCTGTGTTCTCGTTCTTGCATGAGCAGAAAGGTTATGATATTGCTGAAATTACCAACATTTTGAATAAGAAAAGTGGCTTGTTGGGTATTTCGGGCGTGTCGAATGACTATCGTGTTGTGGAAGAATCGGCGATTACAGGCAATGCACGGGCAATTTTGGCTCTGGAAGTGTTCGCCTACCGTTTAGCAAAATACATTGCCGCGATGACAGTCGCCACAGGGCATTTGGACGCTTTGGTTTTCACAGGCGGCATTGGCGAAAACTCGAAAACCATGCGTGCTAATGTATTGAATAAATTGGGCTTTTTGGGCTTGGTAATTGATGACAAACTGAATGCCGAAATGCGTTTTGGCAAAGCGGGGGTGATTACTTCATCACAAAATCCGTTGGCATTGGTTATTCCTACCAACGAAGAATTGATGATTGCCCAAGACGCAGCCAAATTGGCAGGTTTGGTGTAATTGTGTTGAAAAAACGGTTTGGATTTTATCCAAGCCGTTTTTTATTTATTTTTCAGGCTGCCTGAAATAAAATAATGTTACAATAATCGCCAATTTGCATTTTAGGAAAATCGGTGTGTTGGCTTTCAAAACAAAAAGATTTTGGCTATTGAGTCTGGCAAGCGTTGTGGTTGCGTTTGTCATTGTTATTGCAGTCGCTCAATTTATTTTGCACACCATTTTTAATAATCAGCACATTCACACCCAAATTAGCAAAACATTAGCCAATCAAGGTTATATTTTTTTAAGTGATGAACGCATTAAAAAATCTTGGTTTCCGTCTCCCAATATTTCGCTATACAATGTTTCCATATCTGACCACAAAAACACCTTATTCACCGCCAAACGCGTTAATATTCGTTTTTCTTCTGCCTTATTGTTGGGGAATAAAAAAATAGAAAAAATAACCTTTAATCAGCCCGAATTTTTTATTAAAAAATACGACAATGGCAAATGGAATGTGGCTGAATTATTTTCGTCCAACAGCAATCATCAAAAAATACCCAATCGTTTTTTATTCACAGACGGCGTTTTTAATATCGACAATGGTAATCAGCAATATCGCATTGAGCATATTCGTCTGACAGGCGAAAATATGAATGATAATGGCATTGTTCAAGGGGCAGGTGATTGGGTGAATCAAGCCAATTCATCTTCTTTTCCCATTCAATTCCATTCCTTATTGCGATACGATGAAGACAATTTATTTTTACGCGATTTTTCAGGCAGCCTGAAAACTCCATTACCTTATTTTGGCGAAACCGATATACAATGGCAGTTGCCCAATTTACGCTATTGTCGTCAGCAAAATTCAATCGAAACAGGCAGTCTAGTGATAGACGGACAATCCAAAGACAGCGTTTTATCTTTTAATATTCGCGATACAGGTTGGCAATATAATACATTAAATGGTACAATCGAATCACCCAAAACCAATGCTATTTTTCATTGGACAGACAAAGATACCGAATGGAAAGCCAATATTATTTTAGAAAAAACCTTGTTTGACCAATATAATTTTTATTCCAATATTAAATATAATCTCACCCGCAAAACACCCGAGTTAATTCACACAGCAGACGCCAATGCTCAATTAAAAATGGATAAAAATTGGCAATATATTGACTTATCCAATTTGCACATTCAAACCGTACAAAGCAATATGGATAACACCCGTTTATTGTGGCAAACCGATTTATCGGGTAATGCTGATTATTCTGTTAAAAATGGTGTAGCAAAAATTTATTTATCGGGTACATTAGATAAACAACCCCTGCAAATGATTAGCCAATATAACCCACAAGAAGAATATGCTTGGCACAGTAAAATTTCTTTGGATACGCTCAATTTAAGCCCCCATATTGATATAGCCAATCGCCAATTACCCACGCTAAAAGAAGTGGATCAATTTTTAGTGGAATTATCCAAATCGTTAAAATATTTAGGCAATAAAAAAGTGCAAGCCGATTTAAGTGTGGGACGCTTAAAATTAGGCGGCGGACAAATCAATTATTTTTCTGCCACTATTGAAGCCGATAAAAATAATGTCGAATGGAAAGATATGCAAGCCGAAATTTATGGTGGTACGCTAAAAGGCAGCCTAAAACTTAATAATGCTTATCCGCCCACTTATACCATTAACCAAGATTTAGCCAATATTGATGTGGGTAATTTATTATTTGATACCATTGGTTATGCTTATTTTTCGGGTATTGGCAATGTGTATGTCGATTTAAAAATGAAAGGCGGCAACAATACGCCCGCAGGCATTGAAGGCGATACAGTGATTATTGTGGAAAATGGTTTAATGCGGGGTTTGAATATTGATGATTTACTTAAAAACAAAGCCAATTTTTCAGAACACATTTCACATAACACTTTGGGATTTAATCAAAATACCGTTGCTTCATTTGTTTATTTTTCCATGCTGACACATTGGAAAGATGGCATAGGCGAAACACCGACTGCTATTTTTGAAAGTGAAATGTTTAATATTGACGGTGTGGGAACATTTGATTTAAATAATCAAACATTGGATTACAATTTTGCCCTAATGGGTAAATTATCTGCTCAAAGTACCCCCATTTTTTTACCTTTGCATATTACGGGCAAAATGGACGACCCACAATATACCGTAGATTATAATGCCGTTGTGCGTGATGCCAAAAACAGTGAAGAACGCCAAAGAGCGGTGCAAGATTTATTGAAACAACAATGGAATTTATTCAAAGAATCCACAATGAATTAACGAATAAAAATTATCTGGCGATTTGGATAGATTTTATTCCGTCTGATTTATTGTTGTCTGATATAAAAACGCATTACCCCAATGTGTGGATTGATTGGGTGTGTGTGCATAATGGCGATTTTTCTGAATATCCTTTATTAAACAATATTCGCAATCCACGCGGATTATCTTATTTTCCTATTTCAGATAAACATCGTTTATGGTTATTTTCAGGCAGCCTGAATGAATTAGGCGAATATTGGGGCGGCAGAAAATTACTGTATTTAGCCCAAAATCATTCCCCTGATTTATTGCCGTATATTCAACAAAAGCCTAATGGTATCTCTGAAATTTGTGTGCCTGTTGATAATCAAGCATTAAAAGAATGGGTAAGGCAGCCTGAAAAAATCCATATTCCCAAAACAGTGGCGATTATTGGCGGCGGTATTGCTGCTGCGGCAACGGCTTTTGCGTGTGCGTCTCGTGGTTTGCAAGTGATTGTTTTAGAAAAAGATACCGTAGCCAGCCAAGGTTCAGGCAATCGGCAAGGTTTGTTATATGCCAAAATTTCACCGCACAATACCATGCAAAGCCGTTTGCTTTTACAATCGTATGGGTTTTCAAGACAATTACTGGAATTATATTTAGACAAACAATTTTGGCAATCTTGTGGCGTGGTGCATTTAGATTTTAACGAACAAGAAAAGAAAAGAAATCAATTATTAGCACAACAAAAATGTGGTTTATATCATTATTTATCCGCCCAAGAACTTTCACAAATTGCAGGCATTCCATTAAATTGCGGCGGTTTATTTTGGCAAAATGGAGCATGGATTCACCCACCTCAATTAGTCAAACAATTATTGCACCATAAAAATATCACTGTTTTTGAGCATACCGAATTGATTGATTTTTATTTTACAGATAATCAATGGCAATTATTCACCAACACGCAAAAAAATTATTGTGTCGATAGCCTTGTTTTATGCACTGGGGCAAATAAAACCTTAATGGCAAAATTGGGTTTAACTATTTTTCAAATTCGTGGGCAAACCGATAATGCAACTGCCACAGAATTTTCAGGCAGCCTGAACATTGCGTTAAGTGGGCAAAGTTATATTTCGCCCGCATGGCACAATGCCCATTGTTTTGGGGCAACTTTTTCGCCGAATAATGCGGACACGCATATTTCGCCACAAGACAGCAGTGAAAATCGACAAAATTTAATCAAACTGCATACGCAATTAGGCGAAGAATTAAGCATTCAGCAAGCCTTGCCGCCGCATTGTGCCATTCGTGCAGACGCTTATGACCATTTGCCGCTGGTGGGAAGAGTGGGTAACTATTTGAAAATACAGGAAATATACGCACCATTAGCCAAAGACAAAAACTATCATTTCAAAAACACGCCGCCGTGTCCGTATTTGCCGAATGTGTTTGTGAATGTGGCACACAGTTCAAGGGGCTTGGCAACCGCACCGCTTTGCGGCGAAGCCGTGGCGTGCGAAATGTTGGGACTGCCCAACCCTTTGGGCGAAATGCTACGAGCCACTCTCTCGCCCAATCGTGTGATTATTCGTGATTTAGTACATAGTAGATAGTACGCAATTTTTCACCAAAATATAGGATAATAGCACCTTATTTTTTCATTGATTTTAATCATTATGACTTCTTCTCTTTCTTTACGCAAAAAACCTGTTGTTTTGTTGATTTTGGACGGCTTTGGGGTGCGTTCTGCGGCTGATGATAATGCCGTGTCTTGTGCGGCTACGCCTGTTTTGGATAGTTTGTATCAACGCTATGCGACTGGGACGATTGACGCGTCCGAACGCCGTGTGGGTTTGCCCACGGGACAGTTTGGTAATTCCGAAGTGGGGCATTTGAATATCGGGGCAGGGCGTGTGGTTACGCAGGATATTACGCGTATTGATATTGCGGTGGAAGAAAATCGGCTGGCTGAAAACCCTGTGTTGCAACAGGCGTTTTCTGCTGTTCAACAAGGCAAATTGCATTTGTTTGGTTTGTTTTCGGACGGCGGCGTGCATAGCCATTTGTCGCATATTTTTGCGGTGGCAGACGCTGCCTTAAAATTTGGCATATCGCAAATTGTGTTTCACCCCTTTTTGGACGGACGCGACACGCCGCCTAAAAGTGCGGAAAAATATTTGCAAGCGTTAGATGATTATTGTGCCAAACATTCCCAAGCCACGACTGGTGTGGTGGTGGGGCGTTTTTATGCGATGGATCGGGACAATCGCTGGGAACGCGTGGAAAAAGCCTATAACGCTTTGACAGGGGCAGGGGCGGACTTTCAGGCAGCCACTTCAATAGACGCATTACAACAAGCCTATGCAAGGGACGAAAACGATGAATTTGTGCAAGCGACTGTGGTTAATCCGAACGCGTTTGTGGCAGATGATGATGTGGTGTTGTTTTTGAATTTTCGTGCCGACCGTGCAAGGGAATTGACAAAAGCATTCACTTTTGCCGATTTTGACGGTTTTTCGCGACAAAAGTCGCCTAAATTAGCGTTTTTTGCGTCTATTACGGCTTACGGTGCGGAATTTCAAAATCCTGTAATGTTTCCGCCGCAAACCATTGAAAATGGTTTTGGTGCATATATTTCGGGCTATGGTTTGCGGCAGTTACGCATTGCGGAAACCGAAAAATATCCGCATGTTACTTATTTTTTCAACGGCGGCAATGAAACGCCGTATGACGGCGAAGAACGCATTTTGGTGCCGTCTCCGAAAGTCGCCACTTATGATTTGCAGCCTGAAATGTCGGTATTTACTGTGGCAAATCACATTGTTGAAGCGGTAGAAAACGACCGTTTTGATGTGATTATTTGCAATTTTGCCAACGGCGATATGGTGGGGCATACAGGCGTTTTTCAGGCAGCCGTAAAAGCGGTGGAAACGCTGGATAAGTGTTTGGGGCAGGTGATTGCGGCAGTGCAAGATAAAGGCGGCGAAGTGTTAATCACTGCTGACCACGGCAACTGCGAGCAAATGTTTGATGATGAAAACAATCAGCCGCACACGCAACACACCACAAATCCTGTGCCGTTTATTTATGTGGGCGAACCTGCACAAATTAAATCGGGCGGGGCGTTAAAAGACATTGCACCGACATTGTTAGCGATGTTAGGATTACCACAACCTGTTGAAATGAATGGGGAAAATTTAATATTATGGCAAAAATAAATCGTTTATTTGTGAGTGTGGTGTGTGCTTTTTTGGCACACAACGCCTTGGCTGCACCTGAAACTTCGCAACAAGAACTCGACAACATTCGCCAAGAAATTCAGGCAGCCGATAAAGATATACGCAATAAAAAAGCCCAGCAGGATAAACTGGCGGCACAAATTCGCCAAACCGATAGGGAATTGTCGAAACAAAGGGCAGAATTAGACAAAATTCAGCAAGAAAAACAACTGGCAGTTGCCGAATTAGAACGCTTGCAACAGGAAGCGGCGGCGTTGGAAACCCGTGTTGAAGCCATGAAAGGGCAGGTGGCACGCCTGATGGATAGCCGCTATCGCAATCGCCGCCCCGAAGCGATGATTATGCTGTTGCAAAACAAAGACCCCAATGAAAAAGGGCGGCAGTTAGAATATCTGCGGCAAATTCAAGCGGCAAATCGTCAAGCATTAGCGAATTTTGCCGAGCAGCAGCAACAACTGCAACAACAAAGCGAGTTAATCAATCAGCAAATGGCAAAAATTCAATCGCTGATGACACAACAACGCAAAATCATCGCCGATTTAGAAAAACAAAAGAAAAGCAATTTATCTGCGGCGGCGAAATTAGATAATGAAATTTCCGCAAACGAACAAAAAATCAAAGGGTTACGCCAAGACGAACAGCGAATGGTAGGCGTTTTGAAAAATATTGCGGAACGCAATCAAGCCGCCCAAAAAGAGAGCCAGCCTGTTTTCAGGCAGCCTGAAAACAACAGCAACACGGCTTTTGGCAAATTACAGGGCAAATTACCGATGCCGATGAGTGGCAAAATCACAGGACGCTTTGGCGATGATAAGCCGTCAGGCGGCGTGTATAACGGCATTTACATTGCAGGCAATGCAGGCACTGTGCGAGCCGTTGCAGGCGGCACAGTGGCTTACGCACGAGAATTGCGTGGCTACGGCAACACCGTCATCATCGACCACGACGGCGATTACTTAACCATTTATTCAGGCTTATCAATGTTCGCCGTTTCCGCAGGTGAAACCGTTTCTGCCAAACAACAAATCGGTGTCAGCGGTGCCATGCCAGACAATATTGCAGGGCTGTATTTTGAATTACGCTACCGCACCAAACCCTTAAATCCTGCGTCATGGCTGAAAAAATAATGGTTTTTCAGGCAGCCTAAATAAAGTTTTTTATATAATAGACACTTTTCAGGTTGCCTGAAACGGTTTTCAATAAACACAAACAATAGTGAGAAAAAAATGTCGAAAAAAGGTACTTTTAAAAAACTTTCCTTGTGCGTTTTGTGTGCGTTAGGTGGGGCGATGTCGGCGATTTCTTTGCAGTCGTTTGCCGACAGTCAAGATGACGCTTTGCCTGTGCAGGAAGTGCGTAATTTTGTGGAAGTGTATGGGCAAATTAAGGCAAATTATTATCAAGACACCAAAGACGATAAACTGATTAACGAAGCCGTGAAAGGCATGGTCAGCGGTTTAGACCCACATTCGGAATATTTAACGCCGAAAGATTTTGAAGATTTGAAAGAACATACTTCGGGCGAGTTTGGTGGCTTGGGCATGGAAATCGGCAAAAGAAATAATGCGATTGTGGTGATTGCTCCGATTGAAGACACGCCTGCTGACCGTGCAGGTGTAAAAAGCGGCGATTATATTATTAAAATCAATGATGAATCGACAAGAGGTATGAGTACCGCCGCCGCTGTAAAACGCATGCGGGGCAAACCTGGCACAGCGATTGATTTAACTTTAACCCGCAAAGACAGTTCCACACCCATTCAAGTGCATATTGTGCGGGCAATGATTAAGGTGAAAAGCGTGCGTTCTAAACTGTTGGAAGACGGTTATGGTTATGTGAAAGTGTCGAATTTCCAAGAACGCACAACCGAAGATTTAGTTAGCCATATCAATGAGTTATACAAAAAAAATAATGGTCAATTAAAAGGCTTGGTTTTAGATTTGCGTGATGACCCAGGTGGTTTATTAACACAAGCGGTGGGTGTGTCGGCAGTATTCTTGCCGCAGGGTAAAACGGTGGTCAGCACGCGTGGGCGAGACGGACGCAATGCGGTGTCTTATAAGGCGGAGAAAAAAGATTATATGCCTGCCAAACGCGTTGCCAGTGCCGACCCGTTAGCGAAACTGCCCGCAGGCATTAAAGAAGTGCCTTTAACCGTGCTGATTAACTCGGGTTCTGCGTCTGCGTCTGAAATTGTCGCAGGAGCGTTGCAAGACCACAAACGCGCTGTAATGGTGGGCGTGCAGAGTTTTGGTAAAGGTTCGGTGCAAACGGTGATTCCGCTCTCCAACGGCTCGGGCGTTAAATTGACGGTGTCCTTGTATTACACACCGAATGACCGTTCCATTCAAGCACACGGCATTGTGCCTGATATTGAGTTCAAAAGCGAAGACGATGCCTACCAAATGCGTGAAGCGGATTTAAGCGGACACTTGGATAACCCGTTTGGCGAAAAAGAAACCAAAGGCAAAATTGACGCGGACGCGGCTGCCAAAAAACAAGAAACCGTTCAGGCTGCCAAAGCCAAAAGCGAAGATGAAAAATTTGACGATATGGTCAATCGCCGCGACCCGAATCCTGCCAAAGACGAACAGTTGAAAAAGGCGTTGGATTTGCTGAAAGACAGCACGGAATATCAAAAAAGCATAGGCTTGGCTGCCAAAGAAAAACGAGACACCAAAAAAGTGGTGAGTGATGAAGACGGGGTAGAGTAATCTCTTATCGTATTTTCATACCAAAACACCGTTTTAAAAACGGTGTTTTTTTGTTAAGTAATATGTTTCAGGCAGCCTGAAAATGTTTGATTTCGGTTACAATAATATGTTTTTTAAAGTTTTGAGCGTGCTATGTCTAAATTTAAAATTTTTGCAATTTGTTGTTTGTTATCAATAACTTCTTGTGGATTTCATTTGCGTGGTGTGGGGGGCGAAGTGCGTTCTTTGCCGTATCAGGTGTGGAAAATTGAGCAAACACAAGGCTTGGAAGAGTATTTGCACGATGAGTTAAAACGCCACAGTGTGCAAATTGTGCATAAAAATGACGCACCAGCGGCAGAAATTCGCCTGCTGCAATTTGAACGCGGACGCGATGTGGGGACGCTGTCGCGAATTGGTACGGTGTCGGAATATTTATTCACTTTGCGTGTGGCAGCACAGGTGTCGTATCAAGGGGTTGATGTGGGTGAGCCGATTGCGGTGTCGCTCAACCGCCGCCAGTCGTATGCGGACAATGATTTGTTCGGTAAGCAATTAGAAGAAGAAGTTTTGTGGCAGGATATGTATCAGGAAGCGGCAAAGCAAATTGTGCGGCGACTGCCGTATATTCAGGCGAATCAATAAATGTAAGGTGTTGATAATGTTTGATTTATCCCGTCCCTTGTCGTCTTTGTATTTGATTTATGGCGATGAAGATTTGTTGCGTTTTGAAGCCTTGGACGCGGTGCGGCAGGCGGCGAATGCACAGCAGTTTGCTATGCGTGAAACATTTTTTGTGGATAACAAAACCGATTGGACGGAAATTTTGGCTGCGGTGGAAAGTCAGGGTTTATTTTCGGATAAAAAATTATTGGAAATTCATATCCCTACGGGAAAACCTGGTGTAGCAGGAGCAAATGCTTTAATCGACTTGGCAGGCAAGTTAAATGATGATACTACGGTGGTGATTTTTCTGCCGAAATTGGAAAAAGCACAAACACAAGCCAAATGGTTTGCCACACTTGCCAAAGCGGAACAAGTGTTTGAAGCCAAAGCAGTTTTTGCCGCTGATTTGCCGCAATGGATTCGTCATCGTTTGTCTGCCCACGAATTGCAAATAGATGAAGACGCTTTGCTTTTGTTTGCCGAACGAGTTGAAGGCAATTTAATGGCGGCAAATCAGGAAATTGAAAAATTGGCGTTATTGCACCAAGCAGGGGCAGTTGTGTCGCTTGAAGACGCTCAAAATGCGGTGGCAAATGTGGCTCGTTTTGATGTGTTTCAGTTGTCGAGTGCGTGGTTATCAGGCGATGTGCCACGCGTGGTGCGGTTAATGGACGCGTTAGAAGCCGAAGGTGAAGAGCCGATTTTGCTTTTGTGGTCGGTGAGTGAAGATATTCGTACGCTGTTGCGTTTGCATGCGGCATTCAAACAAGGGCAAAGCATTATGCAGGTTCGCAATCCTTTGCGGCTGTGGGGCGAAAAACAAACGCTGGCACCACTTGCCTTAAAACGCATTGGCGTTCGCCGTTTGATGAATGCTCTGCAAACTTGTGCTATGGCAGACCAGCAAATTAAAGGCGTGGCACAGGGCAAGGCATGGCAAACGGCTCGGCAAATGCTGATTGAATTGGCAGGTAAATCCAGAGTTCAGGCTGCCTGAAAACAGTAGAAAAGGGTTTATTTAATTGTACCAAATTCGGTACAATTAAAAATGCAGTAAAAGGGGTCGAATTCGACCCTGTTTAATAGATTTTGTCTTTTTAATTTCTCACAAAGACACAGAGAACACGGAGAATATAAGAAAAATGTTAATAATATAAGCACTTAACCTTGTTTTGGCTTCGCCGAAATTTTGGTTTGATGACTTCGTCATCTTCTTTTACGAACTTCGTTCGTAAAAGATTTCACTTACGACGAAATAAAACCTTATTTTCCGTATTCTCCGTGTCTCTGTGAGAGATAATAAAAAATTTTGTTTTCAGGCTGCCTGAAAAATAAATAGGGTGGGGTAAAAATAATGCAAACAATCGTTTATATTTTATTATTATTATTGGGTGTTGTTTTAATAATTATCGGCACTCGTTCCTTAAAAAATTTAGCCCAAAATAATCGACAATGGCAATTTATTCAAATTCAATCGGCATTATTTGATGAACATTTGTTTGAAGAATATCAAAATGCGGAACAAAATATTATTCGCTATTTGCAAAAATATACTCCGATAGTTAATAAATTTGCTTTGTTTAATGGCATAATTTCCGTGTTAGGTGCATTATTGGGTTTATTCAATAAATCTATCAATATGTCGTTTAATTTAGTTATATTCGGTTATATTGGTATTATTATCTTATCTCTTTTGTTTGTATATTTTATTCGTTTTATGGATACCATATTAGAAACGCATACAAATGCTCATCATTTATATAAACTTTATAAAAATTATTTTACATACGAATATAATAAACGCAATTATTTAGATAAAAAACAAGTTATGCCTTATGATTATTTATCAGAATTTAATTATCAATATTTAATGGAACGAAAAAAAAGTAACGGTATTTTTCCTTTTTCTGCATTATTATTATTGGCTTTTCATATCGGTTTATTTTTATTTTTAACGGCATTTTTTCTAGATAAAAACTTTTATCAAATGATTATGTTTGCTTGAAATATTTATTTCAGGCAGCCTGAAAGATTTTAATATTAAGGAAAAACAATGAGTGATACACCGCCTTTTACTGTGTCCAGCAAAGCCATTCATTTGGTGGCAGAGATTTCTGCACAAATGGAACGCTTATCTATGGATATGGAAAATGCGGAAAAAATTCGCCTGCGTCAGGTTAATCGTATGAAGACCATTCACGGCTCTTTGGCGATTGAAGGAAATTCGCTTACAGAAGAACAGGTTACTGCTTTAATTGACGGCAAACACATTGTTGCTCCTGTGAAAGAAATTCAGGAAGTGCGTAATGCCATTCGTGCGTATGATGCACTGCTGAACTTAAACCCTTATTCTTTGGACGATTTGCTTTATACGCACAGCATAATGGCTTTGGGTTTGGTAGATAATGCGGGGCATTTTCGCAAGGGCGGCGTGGGTGTGTTTGGCAAACAAGGTGTGGTGCATATTGCTCCGCCTGCCGATAATGTGCCTTATTTAATGGCAAATTTATTTGAATGGTTAAAATCATCAGATGACCATATTTTGATTAAATCCAGCGTTTTTCATTATGAATTTGAATTTATTCACCCTTTTGATGACGGCAACGGCAGAATGGGGCGTTTTTGGCAAACACGACTGCTTGCCGATT
>JAFWTP010000258.1 GCA_017518845.1 Neisseriaceae bacterium | reverse complement strand
CTACTGACTAATGCGTTTTTATCTCCTTGTTTAGATTTTAGGCGGTGTTAAGACCGCCTTTTTTTAGGCTTAAATTCTGCGTCTTGTTGGCACAAAGTCAATATAAGCATCTTCAATGTTGAGCATTTTGCCTGTAAAGTTAATGCGATAGGAAAAATGCCTTGACCGCAAACCACGCCCAAACTTAACACGCCCATTAGTTAAATCGTCTGCAACTTCATCAGGCATTGTGTAGGTGTAGTGTTCTGCCTTGCCTGATTGTGTTTCGGTTACGGTTACTGATAATTCGCCTTGTTTGGTGTATTCCATTAGGCAACTATCAGGGCGTGAAAGTTGCCGCCCGTTGTCTAACCTGCCGTAGTCGATAAATGCCGTCTGCGTTTCGTCAAAACCATTCAATATAAATAAACCGTCAGGCGTTGCTTTGAGTAACATTCTGCCGATATTACATAATGCGGTTGTGTTGTCTGGACTGTGGCGGCTCATTGCAAAATTAACGCTGTTGGCTGTCCAAATGATGACTTGATTAGCGGTGTCGCTTAAAATGCGACTAATCACACTTGCTGTGTGAATAATATCGTGCGTGCTGATTTTACGCCCAAAGGAACGACTAATAACCTTGCCTTTTGTATTTACAGTAAATGCTGTTTGGCTGTTTGTATTCGTGCTTATTACGCCGCTGTGTGTGATATTGTTGCGTGCGGCAAGGTTGTTTGTCTGTTGTATTGTTGTTTTTGCGGTATGTGAAATATCATCAACAAAACCGTGTTGCGAGTAATTTTTAATCGCCCCTATATAACTTAAATCATCTTGATATTGTTGCGTAAAATGCTGCCTAACTTTTGCTGTGTGGGTGATTTTTCGCTCAAAATTGTCGATGACTTCGCTTTTGGCAACAGCATAATGCAAGATTGTGTGCGTTTGATTGTCTTGCCAGTTGTCGCTGATTATAGCGTGGTGTGTTATATCATCAATCAAAGGGGTGTTTAATCGACTGATTACACGGGCAGAATGGATTGCGGTTTGTATTAAACCGTTGTGTTGCACACTGTGTGTGATGATCGCATTGTGTTGTGTGTCGTCTGCGTAGGTTGCCATTTTTTACCCTTTCTATGAATTGATGACACCGATAAAATGATTGTTACTGTTTGTGCTTGCGACAATGGACGCTCCCCAATGATAGCGTTCGCCTTGTTCGTTGTGTTCGCTAATACTGCAATAATCTTGTTCGCCTATCAATACTTTATCAGCGTCTCGATAAAAGATTGTGCCAAGTTCTGACGGCGACATTTCAAAATACATTAAATCAGGCTGTTTGTTTTCAAATACGGTTTGTGGAAAGTCAGATAAAGATACTTTCAGGCTGCCTGAAACACTTACTTTTTCTTTAACGGTTTCGCTGTATTCTTCTATGTTAGGTTGCCCACCACCGCCTGATAGCAAATATTCATTCGCATTAGGGTGTATCAACCAAGAATAATCCGCAGGCATTCCCCCTACCCAGTCGCCATTATCGGCAAAATCTGAACAAGTGCCGTCATTGTGATAATGGGCTTCAACCCACACTGGATTGGCGTTTTTGGGATAGGGTTCGCCGTCCATAACAACATTGCCTTGTGCGTCTCGTAATGTATTTAGCCAGTGAAAAATACGGTCATAAGTCCAAAAACCGTAGGTGTTTGGGTCTTTTATGGCGTATAAGCCTAAACTTTCAGTTGTTTCTTTACCTGTGTCGGTTTGTGTTTTGGCATAAATCACGGCATTGCGGCAATAATAAGGAATACAACAGGCAACTTCTAACCTTTTGCCTGTTGTGGTGTTGCTGTTGGTTTTGTGGGTGAAATAGCGATTACGCCACATATCGCCCACTCTTGAAAACATTTCCCAAAAAGCGAAAAATGGCTGTGTGTCATAACCTTTATCTTCACCTTTGATTTTGGTATATCGTATTTTTTCGGCAATCTCTTCCCTGTCGTCAAAGTCGCTGGTGTAAAAATTACCTGCTAATTGGGTTGGGCTTAAATATTCGGTTTTCTCCCAACTGCCTACGGTCATACAATCGCTGTAATCACTATCAGGCGGTTTATTGATATTGTCCTGCCAGTCTTTGAAGTAATGCACGGTTTTCATATCGTTGCCGATGAAATAGGCAAACATAGGGCAATCCATATCAGGAAATACTTTTTTCTGCTCGCCTGTGTCTAATCTGCCAAAATCGTGCGATATGCAACCGCCTAAAAATGGTTCAGGGAATTTAATCTGTGGGTGATTTTTGGGCTTTCCTACGGCATAAATATAATCTTCTCGATATTTGTTAATACCGCCCGAACACGGCACGATTGGCGGTAATTCTAAATCTTGCCAGTATTGTTTTTCTACCTGTTCGTTAAAAATACCGTCTGCTCGAATGGCTAATTCACTGATTGCCACACGGCGTAGTTTGTATTGCACGGCTAAATCGTTTGCGTTTGCTGCCTGAAATAATGCCGATACACGACTTGCATATTGTAAGGCTTTTACTTTGAGTTCATCGCTTGCTGTGTCTATGCCGTCATTTTTGGGAAACATTGCAAATTTGTTCAGGCTGCCTAAACGCAAATAACCGATATACATTTTTCCTTTTTGCCAGCCACTTTGTTCTTCGTGTGCAAAACAGGTATTTACAATTTCGCTTGCGTTAAGATTAGCAGACCAGCCACAAGCGGAATAATATGCGTCATTGTCGTAAAAGTCGTTTGTGTCGCATATCTTTATGATGACCCCTGCTTTTTGCCACGCTTCAAAATCTTTGCCAGTTGGCATTTTTTCACCAGTAGGAATGCCGCCAAAACGATTAAGAATTGTTGAAATTTCATCATCTTGTTGTTCTTCTATGTAGTCGTGAAAGGCTTTTGTGGTTGTGGCAGGAATTAAAGGTAACGGCATTACATACACGCCGCTACGGTTAATGCGGATTAGCCACGGCGATTGCTTATCTGCCAAACCGACTAATTCGGTTTTTTCAAATTTGTAATCGTATTGAAATTGTCCGTTTTTGTTCGGACTGCCATAATAAGCAGGTAATATACCGCCGTCTAATTCGTCTTGAATGCGTTTGAAAAGTTTTTTAGGCACTTTTAATTGTGCTTGCTCATACGGATTATCAGGCAGTTTTTTTAAGTCTGTAATACCAAAACCGCCGATAATTTGATGAACTTCTGCCATTGCTCCGCTATACCAAGTAGCACGGTGATTGGTGTATTGGGTTACGGTGAATTTATCAGGCAGGTTTTTAGGGATAAATTCAACAAAATATGGATTGTGTTCAATTTCAAAGCGTTGTAGTGTGATTTCTTCGGGTGCAAGGCTGCCTGAATAATTATTTAATCTGCGGCGGCAAGTGGGTGTTAATTTAAGCGTTACGCCCTGCCCTGTTCGTGGGCGAGCGGTAATAATCCGCCCTGAAAATAACATTGGTATTTCGGCGTTGGGATAGCCGTTTAATTCGGTTTTGATAGGTTCTTCGGGCGGTTTGTTGGTAATCACACGCAAAGTGCCGCCCATATCACTAATAATCGCTATTCCCTTATATGGCAATGCACGCACGGCTTTAACGGTGGGCAATAAACTCACCGTTTTGTAATTTGTTACTTGTTGCACAAGTTGTGATACATAGGCTAATTCGCTCGCTGTTAGTTCTTCGCCATATTGCAACAAGCCAAATGGGCGTGGTGCGTGCATTCACAAATTAACCTTGTGTAATGGCGATTGCTTGACCTAATAAATAAGTGTCGCCGTCTTGAAAAGTGCGTGGTGCAAATTTTTCAACCGCAATTAGTTTGCCTTGTGTGCCGCCACGAGTGGGCGAAGTGAGAATAGCACAGCCTGTAATGGTGATATTACCGCTGGCGGTTTTCATTTCAATTTCCAAGCGTTCGCCTGTAATTTCTTTGCCGTTTGTATTTTGCGGTATCCATTGTGGGCGATTACCTACAAAACCTTCAACTTCGGAAACAATTTCATCTGCCACTTGGGCAAATGTGGCTGCCGTCCAAGTTGCGTCAGGTTCTGCGTTACCTTTGAATAACGCTACATATAAAGGTTCTTTTGTGTTACTGCCAAAAGCAGTGTTCAACATATAAGCCAGTCCTTCATTGGTTAGCATAATTGATACTCCAAATTGATTGATTTAACGCTATTTTCAAACAACATAAAAAATAAATAAAACCTTAAACAAGTTTTGCCTTGTTTAAGGTTTGAATAAATATTTAGGCTGCCTGAAAATGCGTTCCAAGCCTTTGGGAATAAAAGGCAGGTGTGCAATACGCACGGTTTGAAACTTCGCCACTGTGGCGATAATGCAGAAAGAACTTTTTTATGGACACTGAAAACTTGTTAAATGCCCCTGATAGCAGTCTTGATGCTTTGAATAATCAAAATGATTATTTAGATGACGCTTTGAGTAACCTGTTCGATGATGAACCTGATAATGCAAACAGTGAGCAAGATGAGCAAAATACGGACAATCCAGCGACCGATGATAAGGCTGCCGATAAAACCGATGAAACAGAAACGGATAATCAGGCGGCAGACGGCGACAATACCGATGAGAAAGAAACGGTTATTTTAGCCAAAGACGGAAAACATACGATACCGTATGAAAAATTGCTTGAAGCACGCAATGCAGAAAAGGCAGCCAAAGCAGAATTAGCCACGCTAAAAGCAGAGTTAGACGCTTTGCGTCAAGGTGAAAAATCTAATCAGGCTACCGATGAGACAGAAACGGTAGATGATGATTTAAACAATGACGAAGAAGTGTTTATGTCAAAAAAAGACTTGAATAAGTTTTTGAATGACGCTGTGGCAAAACAGGTTAATGAACGCTTGAAAATTATTGAGCAGCAACAGGCTATATCAGTGGCTGAAAAGCATTATCAGGCAATTTACGCCGCACACCCTGACGCTGATAGTATTGTAGAAAGTAAAGAGTTGCAGGTGTGGATTGAAACCTTGCCGAATTATGTACAAAACAGTGTCAAGGATATTTTGAAACACGGCACAAGTAATGAAGTAATTGATATGTTGAACGACTTTAAAAAATGGCAACAGCCACAAGTCGAAAAACAAAAAATTACTGAAATTGCGAAAGCCAAAATCGACAAAGTACAGGCAAATTTAACGCCGAATACTTTAAGCGATTTACCCAATACGAAGTCATCAGGCGGTAAATCTCCCGAAGAAGTGTTTAATAACCTTTCAACGGCAGATAGTGTGGCATTTTTAGCCAGTAAATCACCTGATGAAATGTTGGAATATATTTTCAATTAACGAAAAAGGATTTTGATTATGGCAACAGTTGTTTCCACAAATAACCCGTTCAAGAAACAGCCAATATCGGAAGCCGTATTTATTAGTAATATGCGGCGTTTCTCGAAGTTGAATTACTTGTCGGGTAATTTGCTTGATAAATATGTGGCTGCGACAAAAAAGAACGAAGCAGACATTGAACGGACATTGAAATTGCAAACTTCATCGGATTTACCGATTGTGCGTGCAATGGATTTGTCTAAACAGGATAATGGCGATGAAGTGATTTTTAACTTGGTTAATCCTGTGCAAGCATACCCTATTATGGGTGATGAAATTGCAGAAGGACGCGGAACGGGTTTAACCTTTACAGGACACCGTTTTCGTATTAACCAAGCCCGTTTCCCAATCGAAACAGGCGGTACGATGACGAATATCCGTTCGCCCATTGAGTTTAAGAAGATTGCTTATCCAATCGCTGTTGAGTTGATGAATGCTTATACCGACCAATCGGCACTAGTGCATTTGGCAGGTGCAAGGGGTTATCATCACACGATTGACTGGGTTTTGCCGTTACAAGGCGACCCACAATTTAACAAGGTTATGGTTAATCCTATTCAAGCACCCACAGCAAACCGCCACTTTGTAGCAAACGGTGAAGGTGTGAATTTGTTTGCAAAACAGGTAAATGCTGGTGCTTTGGATATTCAATCAACCGATATTCTGACAATGGATACGGTTAATGCAATGAAAAATGTTTTGGACAATATGACTTGTCCGCCGCCTAATATTTCTATCCCGAAAGATAAGGCAGCCAAAGACAATCCATTGCGTGTAATGTTTGTGTCTCCTGCACAATATAACCAGTTTGCACAAAATAAGGAGTTCCAAAAATTCAAAGCGGAAGCGTATGCGAGAGCAAGCCAAGCGGCAAATCACCCGTTATTTACTGGTGAAGTGGGTATTTGGAATAACTTTCTTATTTGCAAAATGCCCTTGCCTATTCGTTTTTATGCGGGTGATGATATTCGCTACTGCACAGACGGTAGCGGTATTGAAACTACGGTTAAAGTGCCTGCTGGTTTCCGTGTTAATGGTGTTGATGAGTTTGCTATCGACCGTGCAATTATTTTGGGCGGTGCAGCGTTGGGCGAAGCATTTGGCTCGTCTAATTTATCCAACTTACCGTTCTTTCACGGCGAACACAAATTTGACTACGGAAACCGTTTAGAAGTGATGTACGGCACCATTCGTGGTGTCGCAAAAAATCGCTTTAATGTAGATATGGGCAACGGCTTTGAGATGACCGATTACGGTGTTGTGGTTGTTGATACCGTAGTTGATTTGAAAGGCATTGCATAAAGTTAATCAGGCGGTATGAACTGCCGCCTATTTGAAAAGGATTTGAATTATGGCAAAACACTTTAATCTTAAAGCGGATACGCCTACTTTCACTAATTCCGCTCCATACGGCAACAGCACTGTGTTATTGTTCCGTTTGGGTATTAAAAACGGTAAATTAGTGGGCGGTAAAGGAGCCGCTTTGGCAAATGGCGATACTGTGTGCTTTGGGGTTTTACCGCAAGGCTTTGAATTTATCGGCACGGCGACAGTGTTAAAAGCAGACGGCACAGGTGTTGGTGAATTGGGCGGTACATTAGGCTTTGAGTATATCGGTGGTGCTGATGATGAGAATTTACCGCAAGCGGATAATTTCTTTGGCAACACAGCGAAATATGCTCGCTTTAATAAGGCGGCTTATTTAACTGTAAAACTTACCGCAATAGCAGATAAAGATATTGTGATTGCGTTAAACGGTGTGTTAAACGGCAGTTTGTAATTTCAGGCAGCCTGAAAAAAGCGGCGGTATTGCTACCGCCGTTGTCTTTTGAAAGGAAAGTAAAAATGAGACTATGTTCAGGCGTATTGTCTGATATTTCTTTGTAAAATAGAAACCTTAATCAGGGTTTCTATTTTTTGTATCACGATGAAAACGATATTTTTATGGGTTATGCTTTTGTGTTGTGCGTTTGCTGTGGCGGATACGCATTGCCAAGTGTTCAAGATAATTGACGGCGATACTTTTCATTGTATGGCAAATGGCGGTGTGGTTAAGGTGCGAATGGCAGATATTGACGCTCCCGAAATCAAGCAACAATATGGCTTGGTGTCGAAATATGCCTTGCAAAACAAAATTGCAGGTAAAGCGGTTGTTTTGAGAAACATTAAAAAAGACCGCTATAAACGCTTTGTGGCAACGGTTTTTGTGAATGGCGAAAATGTTAATCGGCAAATAGTTGAAATGGGTTATGCGGTTGCTTATGGCAAAAATAGCCCCTACAAATACGCAGAACAAACCGCACGCCGTCATCGTTTGGGAATGTGGCAGTATGGCTATGCAGAACGACCGCAGGATTTTCGCAAACGGAATAAGCCTAAACGAAACAGTAAAAAACGCAAATATTCGTATGTGTTATAAGTTAATGAGTTGATAACACCACACAAAAAGTGTGGTGTTCTTTGTTTAAGGTTTTCTATTTTTCAGGCAGCCTGAAATAATGATAACTGTATTATTTTTTTAATAAGGATAAAAGCAATGAGCGATACAGTGAGTATTGAATACATCGGCAAACGGGAATATTGGAAAGACAATATTTACAACACCAACACCACTTACCGCAAAGGTAAAGTATATGTATTGCCTGTGAAAATTGGTAAGAAGTTGTTACTGCACAGAGATACTTTCCGTAAAGTGAAAGCGGATACGGATAATTCACAAAAAACACAAGTGGTTAAAACGGATACGCCCAAAGATGAAAGCGAAGATATTTTAGACCTTCATCAGAAAATCGACAGTATGAATAATACCGCTTCGTTGCGTAAGTTCATTAAAGATAAATGGGGTGTTGAAACAGAAAAAACCGCTAAATTGGTAGAGTTAAAAACCCAAGCCAAACAATTAACAGACCAGTTCGGAGTGTAATTCAATGACGCTTAAAGAAATGATACAGCGTTGCCGTATTGAAAGTAATGATACGGCAGAGCCGTATTTTGTGAGTGATGACGCTTATAAAATATGGCTGAATGACGCTTTGGTTGAAGCGTGTATTCGTGGGCGTTTGTTGTATGAAAAAGATGATTATGCAAAATGCTTTATGTTTTTCGCCGCTGGTGAAAAAGCCGTTGATTTATCGCACGACTGGGTTGAGATTGAAGAAGTGGGGATTGTGGTGTCGCATAACCATTTTTTACGCTTGCCTTTGCTATCTCCTGACGCTGTGATTGCTCAATACGGTGAAGATTATCAATCACACGATAATTTGCCTGTGTGTGCGATTATGGAAGATACGAAGTTGCGTTTGTTTCCGACACAGTCGCAGGATTTGACTATTAAGGTGCAAGGCTACCGCTTGGCTGAACCGTTGGAAAATGATGATGATGAGCCTGAAATTCACGCTACACATCACAGGCATTTATGCGATTACGCCTTGATGAAAGCGTTTTCTGTGCCTGACGCTGAATTGTTTGACCCTAATCGTGCAGCATTAGCACAAAAAGCATTTGATGATTATTTCGGATTACCAAAAGATAGCGATTTTCGGCGTATCACACGAGAAGATCGCCCCCATACAGTTAAGGCTTTTTGGGTATGAGTAAGAAGAATTTAAGAGATATGGATAAACGGCGTAAATTAACGCCGTCAGAATGGTGTGCCGTGCGTGGTTTGTATGAAACAGAAACAATGGCTGTTTCAAAAATCGCACGGCAATACGGTATTTCGCATACGGCGATTATAAAAAAGGCAAATGCGGAAAATTGGCAGGTGAAAACCGAACAAATTAAAGCAATGGCAGATAAGCAAGTGGCGTTAGAAATGGCAAAGGAATATCTGCCACGCCAAAAAGAAAAAATCACCGAAGAGAATTTTATTGCTGCCACAGCAAAGTTGATTAAAGAATTAACGCTGGAACATATTGATATTTTACGCAAAGAAAGAAGTTTGTTATTAAATGCGTTAAATCAATTAGAAACAATAGATACACAAGATAATGATTATTTACGCAAGTTAAAAATGGCAAGCGATAGCACAAAAACAATTATTGAATTAGAACGCAGAATTTTGAATATGGATAAAGCGGAAAATCAGCCTAATGTGTCGGTAGGTTTTAATGTTTCTTTTGTGTGATGATGAATATAGAGTTGCCACAATACGCAAAACAATTATTTACGCCTAAACGCTATAAGATTTTACACGGCGGTCGTGGTGGTGCTAAATCTTGGACGGTTGCTTGTGTATTGTTGCTTATGGCAGGACAAAAACCGTTGCGTGTGTTATGCACTCGTGAAGTGCAGAAATCAATCAAAGATAGTGTGTATCTCTTACTGTCAGATACCATAAAACGCTTGGAGTTATCGTATTTTTTTACGGTATTGAATACTGAAATTAGAGCCAAAAATGGTAGCCTGTTTTTGTTTTCAGGATTAAGAGAACACACGATTGATAGTATTAAATCGTTTGAAGGTGTGGATATTGTGTGGGTGGAAGAAGCCCACAGTGTTACCAAAAGGAGTTGGGATATTCTCACTAAAACTATTCGCCGTGAAAATTCTGAAATTTGGATAACGCTTAATCCAAATTTGGAAACGGACGAGACTTATCAACGCTTTATTGTTAATCCGCCTGATAATGCTTGGGTGTGTCAGGTTAATTATTATGATAATAAGTGGTTCCCTGCCGTGTTAGAAGAAGAACGACAAAACGATGAAAAACGCTTACCCAAAGATGAATATGGGCATATTTGGTTAGGTGAGTTACGCACAACGGCGGACGGTGCGATTTATCGTGAAGAATTTTCACAATTAGTGTTTGAACAACGCATTAAAGAAGTGCCGTATGACGCACTATTGCCTGTTTATACGGTGTGGGATTTGGGTTGGAATGACGCAATGAGTATTATTCTGTGTCAGCGAGATACAAGTTGCGTGCGGATTATTGGTTATATTGAAGATAGCCACAAAACGCTTGATTATTATGTGAGCCTGTTAGAAAAACTGCCGTATCGTTATGGGCGTGATTTTCTGCCGCACGATGGACGAACACGCAATTTTCAAACAGGTAAAAGCACCGAAGAGATTTTAAGGCAATTAGGACGCAATCCGTATATTTTAGACGCTATGCCTGTTGAAGACGGTATCCGCAATGCTCGAATGTTGTTTAGTCAATGCTATTTTGACAAAGACAAAACGGTGCGTTTGGTGGAGTGCTTAAAACGCTATAAACGGCGTGTGGATAGCAATAATGTAGCCAAAGAACCGCTACACGATGATTATTCGCACGGGGCGGACGCTTT
>JAFWTP010000257.1 GCA_017518845.1 Neisseriaceae bacterium | reverse complement strand
CCCACCTGTCATTGCGAGACTTGCCAAAAGGCAAGTCGTGGCAATCTCCCAACTACGGAGAGCCAAGCAAACGACTACACCGACAAGGAGATTGCCACGACTGCTACGCAGGCTCGCAATGACGGCGTATTAACCGCCTTTGACGAAATTGCCGCATACAACGCAAAGATTACTCAAATTAAAGGGCAGCGTGAAACCCTACTTCTCCAAATAGAAAAACAACTTAAAGCCGAAAAAGGCACCAAACGAAAAAAAGATACCGTCATTGCGAGCGAGCAAAGCGAGCGTGGCAATCTCCTAACTATGGAAAACGCACCGAACAACACCGCCGCCCTAAACGGTCATTGCGAGACTTGCCAAAAGGCAAGTCGTGGCAATCTCCCAACTACGGAGAGCCAAGCAAACGACTACAACGACAATGAGATTGCCACGACTGCTACGCAGTCTCGCAATGACGGCGTATTAACCGCCTTTGACGAAATCGCCGCCTACAACGCAAAGATTACCCAAATGAAAGGGCAGCGTGAAACCCTACTTCTCCAAATTGAAAAACAACACAAAAGCGAAAAAAACGCCCACCGCAAAGCACGCCTAAAAACCCTTTCAGGCAGCCTGAAAAACAAAATCAAAACCTACCGCACCATCACCCCCTTAAATCAAAACCCCGAATTTACACCACCGTTTGATATTCCCAAAGAATGGGCTTGGGTAAAGTTGGGGGATTTGGGAGAATTTAAGAAAGGACCTTTTGGCAGTGCTTTAACAAAATCTATGTTTGTTCCAAAAAGTGCAAATGCCGTAAAAGTTTATGAACAAAAAAACGCAATTCAAAAAAATGAAAAATTAGGTGATTATTTCATCACAAAAGAATATTTTGAAAACAATATGCAAGGTTTTATTGTCAAAGGCGGAGACATTATTGTTTCTTGTGCTGGAACAATCGGTGAAATTTATAAACTGCCAGAAAATTCAGAAATAGGCATTATAAATCAAGCACTAATGCGAATTAGATTAAATAAAATGTCTATTTATGAATATTTCAAAGTGATATTTGATTTTTCAATAAATGAAAACTCAAACGCTTCAAAGGGAACTGCGATTAAGAATATTCCACCTTTTGAAATATTAAAAAATCTTCCAATCCCCCTACCGCCCCTTGCGGAGCAACAATTTATTGCAGGTCAATTAGAAAAACTGCTTGATTTATGCAAAAAACTCAAAACCAAGCCGTAGCGGAACAAACAAATAACGCCGTAGGCTGGGACAACCCAACACACCAACAACGCCAACAAGCGTTGATTACAAAAACACTTTCAGGCAGCCTGAAAAATAGAAATTACCGTCATTGCGAGATTTTTTCGATAGAAAAAATCGTGGCAATCTCCTTGTCGTTTAAGTCGATTAAAACAGAATTAGTAAATAAATTTACAAATCATTTACAAATATCGCATATAATATTTTGAATTTCAATTACTTTTTCTTTTAACCTAGTCGCTATATTTTAATAGAGTTCATTAGTTTCGTATTTCACTTCATCAACAGAAATCCTCTGTTTTAGCTTACGCTTACAGCTCGCATAAACTGTGGCTTGATTGCTTCGCAATCTCCTCTATTTAGTTCGTAAATAAAGGTTTTAACTTCGTTAAAACTAAACCTT
>JAFWTP010000256.1 GCA_017518845.1 Neisseriaceae bacterium | reverse complement strand
ATCGACACTAATGCTTGGCGTGCGGGGTGGTCGGTTTTGGCGGCGGCAGCGGCAATCGGGGCAGAACCCAAACCTGCTTCGTTCGAAAACAATCCGCGTGCCACGCCATATCGCACCGCCGTGCCTAATACCGCTCCGCCTACGGATTGAGCACTAAAGGCTTCGCGGATAATCAACGCAAAGGCTTGTCCCACTAAATCAATGTGTTGAAAAATAATCACCATGCCGCCCAAGATATATACCACAGCCATAATCGGCACAATCACGCTGGACGCTTGGGCAATGGATTTAATGCCGCCCAAAACCACAACGGCAGTAAAAAGTGTTAATGCCACGCCAACCTGCCATTTGTCTATGCCAAAATTTGCGTAAATGGTATCAGCAACGGTGTTTGCCTGCACAGAACTGCCAATGCCAAAACTGGCTAAAACGGCAAATACGGCAAAAATAATGGCAAGCCATTTCCATTTTTTGCCCAAGCCATGTTCAATAAAATACATCGGTCCGCCCGACATTTCGCCTTTGTCGTTTGTGGTGCGATACTTCACCGCTAACAAACATTCGGCGTATTTGGTTGCCATACCGACTAATGCAGTTATCCACATCCAAAACACCGCACCAGGTCCGCCAGCAACCATTGCGGTTGCGACACCTGCAATATTACCCGTGCCGATTGTGGCAGATAAAGCCGTCATCAACGCCCCAAAATGCGATACATCGCCATCGTGGTCGTGCTGTTTATGAGAAATAAAAGTTTGTTTCAAGGCAAACGGCAAGGCTCGAAACTGCAAAAATCCCAAAATCAGCGTTAAATAAAGCCCTGTGCCAACTAATAACAGCAACAGGGGCGGTCCCCAAACAAAATCACCAATGGCTTTTAAAAAATCTTGCATATCAATATCCCTAATCAAAAATTTTTCAGCAAAACAAAATTTTTGCAAAACAAGGGGCTATTTTGACATAGAACACTGTTTAATTGCTACTTAATGACATATTACTATGAATTTTTGCAAAATCTAAACCGAAGCCAAACAGCTACCTAAAGTCTGAAACCTATGCAAAATCCGTCATGCGTAAAATTGTCGCAGGAAAACAAAGAATCTTAACTTATTGTTTTTATAAAACATTCTTCGCTTACACTCAGAATGACGAACTATAAAAATATGGTTTTGCAAAAGTTTCAGTCTGCCGGAAAACAAATAACTATTTGTTTTTAAAAATTATTTTTCCAAAACTTCCATTAGCTCGCAGGCTTGTTTATATTTCACCCCATATCGCAATTTTTTACCATTTAATTTTTAACAACTCACAAGCTTGAAGATTTTGGTTTTCGCATTGCGTGATTGCTTGCAATAATTCGCAAGGTTCTTTTTCGCCACTGTTGCAAAATGGCTGTATCAACTTTTTGGCTTGTGGCAAATCTTGATTTGTGCCAGAACCTGTGGCATACATCATCGCTAATAAGGCTGGTGCTGGTTTGTTGCCTTGTTCTTCGGCTTGTTTTGCCAATTGTACCGATTTGGTATAGTCTTTTTCTACGCCACGACCTGTCATATACATAAAAGCCAAGCGAACCTGTGCTTCTGCTTTACCTTTTTCAGCGGATTTTTTATACCATTCAAAGGCTTGGGTATAATTGTTTTCTTGATTGTACAATCGTCCTAAATTAAACTGAGCAGTCGCATTACCCTTGTTTGCACCTTTTTCATAGTACTTTTTGGCTTGGGCATAATCTTGTGTAACGCCCAAACCGTCTTTATACATAGTACCTAAATTTACTTGTGCTTGTGCGGTCCCTTGTTCCGCAGATTTTTTATACCATTCAACGGCTTGGGCATAATTTTGCTCAACACCCTTGCCTT
>JAFWTP010000255.1 GCA_017518845.1 Neisseriaceae bacterium | reverse complement strand
TTGCGACATTCATCTCAACCCCAAAGTATCCGTCCAAGTCGGCTTAATGCAAAAATATCTGCACGAAAGCGATATGCTGTTTTAAATTTCAGGCAGCCTGAAAACCTATTCTCCATGAAAATAAGTGTAGATTTTTTCGGCTAATGATAGGCTAATGCCGTCTGTTTGGGCGATTTCTTCGACTGCGGCGGCGGATAGGGCTTTGGCACTTCCAAAGCGGGCGATGAGTGCTTTTTTGCGTTTAGCACCGATGCCATCTATGTCGTCTAATGGCGATTGGGTGCGGCTTTTATCACGGCGTTTTTTGTGTCCTGTAATCGCAAAACGGTGGGCTTCGTCTCGCACCATTTGTAAAATTAAGCGTGCCAAATGTGTGGGCGGTGGGTGCAAAACTTCGCCTGTGGCAGGAATAATCAGGTCTTCCGCGCCGTCTTTGCGTTCCACGCCTTTGGCTATGCCGATTAAGGGTATGTCTAAATTAAGTTCTGCCCATACTTCTTGTGCCATAGAAAGTTGCCCAAAGCCGCCGTCAATAATCACCAAATCAGGGGCAGGTGGTGCGTCTGCTGCGTTTTGGGCTAACTTGGTGTAGCGGCGTGTTAGGGCTTCTTTCATCGCCATATAATCATCACCCGTATGTGTGCTTTGAATGTTAAAACGGCGGTATTGCGATGGCTGCATGGCGTAATCGTCATACACCACGCAGGCGGCAACGGTGGCTTCGCCAAATGTGTGGCTAATGTCAAAGCATTCTATGCGAGAAATGGGGGAAATGCCCATTAAGTCTTCTAATGCGGCTTGGCGTTGCTGTTGTTGTTCTGTCTGTTGCGATTTTTGGGCTATGGATAATCGTGCGTTTTGTTCTGCCATAGCCAGCCACACACGGCGTTCGCCTTTGGGGTGATTGATGATTGTTATTTTATGCGAACTTTCATTTTCTAATAGATTGTGTAAATTTTCGGGCAGCCTGAAATTGCTGATGATGATATGCGGCTTTTCCTGCCCTAAATAGCGTTGGGCAATAAACGCCTCAAAGGCTGCCTGAACGCTGGTTTCGTCAATATAAAGCGTGTTTTGCGGAAAAAAACTGTGGTCTAAAATGCGGCGTGCTTGCCGTATGGCAACGCAGTGTATGCACAATAATCCGTGTGCAAAAATAGGGGCAATAATGTCGATTTTTTGAGCGTGTAAATTGTCTTGACTGTCAATAAATTGGCGTGATTGCACGGCATGCAGTGCTTGAATTTTGTCGCGTAATGCGGCGGCTTTCTCAAAATTCAAATCTGCCGCAGCAGTCTGCATTTCATCGGTGAGTGTGTGCAGTAAATCATCGGTTTTGCCGTCTAAAAAATCGGCGGCTTGGCAAATGTCGTGGGCATATTCTTCTTGACTAATCAGCCCACAACACGCCCCCGAACAGCGGCGAATTTGATACAGCAAACACGGACGCGAACGATGATTGAAAACATTGTCTTCGCAAGAACGCAGCCTGAAAACTTTTTGCAAGGTTTCTATGCTTTCTTTGACGGCTTGACTGTGGGGAAAAGGACCAAAATAACGGTGCGGCGGCTGTAACTTGCCACGATAGTAACGAATTTGCGGAAAGGAATGGGCAGAAAATTTGAGATACGGGTAACTTTTGTCGTCCCGAAATAAAATATTGTATTTGGGTGCCAGGCTTTTGATGAGATTGTTTTCTAAAATTAAGGCTTCGGCTTCACTGCGTGTAACCGTGGTTTCAATATGATGAATTTGCTTAATCATCAATAAGATACGCGGTGAATGGTGTTTGCCAACAAAATAACTATTCACCCGTTTTTTTAAATTAACCGCTTTGCCCACATACAAAACCTGCCCGTGGCTATCGAGCATACGATATACACCAGGCAGGTTGGGGAGCGTTTTCAAAAAAACGCTGAAATCAAACGCATCAGACGACACAAAGCAAAGCAAGTTATTCGCAGTATTTGCTCACATCTGCTTGATAACGCGCAATAGCGGCTTCACGATTGTCCATACGGTTAGCCGCTTGCACATTTTGCAAGTTCATGCGTGCTTGATTGCAGTTGTATTGCTTGCGTTCTTCTTCACGACGGGCGTTGTCCTCTTCACGGCGTTTGTTTTCCGCCGCAATTTCTTCATTCAGTTTGGCTTGTCGTTGAGCCAAAGACAGGGCGCGTTCTTCATCGCTCATCACTTCGCCAGCAGCGTTTTGTACTTTCAAAGGTTCCACTGCGTGTGTGCGAACATTCACCAAGCCAACACCCACGGTTTGGTGTCCGCGTGGTGTATCAGAATATTGCGTTACCCCATTTTCTTCCCAATAAAACGGACCACTACCTGCGGCAGCAGGAATTTGTACATTTTTAATACTGGGTGCTCTTTTTAAGTTTTTCTTTTTCGGAGCAGCGTCTGCAACACTCACCACGGCAAACATTGCCAACAAAGAGCATAATAAAACAGATTTTTTCATCTTATGTCGTCCTATTTTTATTAAAGATTGTTTTTATTGTAGCGTTATTTATTTATTTTTTCCACAATTTAGTATTATTCTGCAAACAATAGCGACATATTTGATACAATTTCGCCAATTTTTTTGGGAAATCTCATCATGCAAATCATAGAAAAAGCCTACACCTTTGACGATGTCTTGCTTGTACCTGCTCATTCGCAGATACTGCCGAAAGACACTTGCTTACAAACCCCTTTAACGCGGGGCATTCTGCTGAATTTACCTTTGGTATCCGCCGCAATGGACACCGTAACCGAAGCCAAATTAGCCATTTCTATGGCACAAGAGGGCGGTATCGGCATTATTCATAAGAATATGACACCGAAAGAGCAAGCGCGTTGTGTGGAAAAAGTCAAACGCCATGAATCGGGCGTGGTTAAAGACCCTGTAACCATTTCGCCTGATATGTTGGTAGGCGATGTGGTTGCCCTATGTCGCAAGCACAAAATTTCCAGTCTGCCTGTTTTAGAAAACGGACAGG
>JAFWTP010000254.1 GCA_017518845.1 Neisseriaceae bacterium | reverse complement strand
GTTTTTGTATCAGAACGAAATAAATTCGTTTCAGTAATTTATAAATGTTTAATATTCATGTTTATAGAATATCATAATGATTTAAATATAAGAGAATTTTTATTAAGTAATTTCAATGAAGTTTTTAAGAATATATTATCTATTCCAGTTGGTATAATGGTTGAGCCTTATGTAAAACAAGTGCAATATAATTTAGGAAATTCATATTATTTTAATGTAAATGATGTTAGTTTTTTAACAACAGTTGCAAGGCATCCAAGATTTAATGTAAAAGAAGCAATTTTAGTTTTAGATGTTTTAGGTAAAATTTTATTTGATATTGGAAAAGAAGAAAATGTTTTTCAATATATTAAAATACCCAAACAAATGCAAGGAAATGTTGTAATAGATAAAGCACCAAATAAAATAGTTGAACAAAAAACGCTTGATTGCAATAACTGGGCGTTTCAAAGTGCAGAAATGTCAAATATTTTAATGAAAATTCGTTCCTTTAAACAATTAAAAGAGCAGTATGGAAAATGTTATTATGGAGTAAAAACAGCATTAAACGAAGCATTTATTATTGATGAAAATACTAAAAAATTGCTTATTGAAAAAGATAGTCGTTCTGTCGAATTGATTAAACCCATTTATGAAGGCAAAGATTTGCAAAAATGGCATAATCCGATTTTACCAAAATATTTAATTTGTACGCATAATGGATATGATGATATTTTACCTGTTGATATTGAACAATATCCTATTATTAAAGAATATTTACAAAATTTTGAACCTAAATTAAGTAGCCGTTATGACAAAGGAAATACACCCTATAATTTGAGAAATTGTGCTTATCAAGCATTATTTTATGGGAAAAAAATTGTTTGGGGTAATCTGCAAAATAGTAATAAATTTGCTTGGGAAGATACAGGTTCTGTTATTTCTGCACCTGCGTGTATGTTGCCAGTAGAAAATAAGGCACTGCTTGCGGTATTAAATTCAAAAATTGTTTGGCTTTTCTTAACCAGTATTTGTGTTGTGAGAAATGGCGGATATATTGAAGTTAAACCACAATATTTTGAACAAATACCTATTCCACAATTAAATAATAAATCAACAGAATTAGAAAAATTAGCCGATAAAATGTTATCGCTTAATGCCGAATTAAACGATAAAAAATCTCGTTTTATCAGACGCTTGCAACAAAATTTTGCCCATATCAAAATAAAAGGCGGATTAACGCAATTTTGGCAACTTTCCTTTGCCGATTTTGTGAATGAATTGAAAAAACAAAAAATAAAACTCACACTCGCAGAGCAAGACGAATGGGAAGATTATTTTACACAATACCAAAACCATTGCACCGCCTTGCAACAAACAATCAGCCAAACCGATAAAACCATTGACCAAATGGTGTACCAACTCTACGGCTTAACCGATGAAGAAATTAAAATCGTGGAACAGGCGTAATTCAAAACATTTTCAGGCAGCCTGAAAAATAAAAAACCGTGTCATTGCGAGATTTGAACGAAGTTCAAATCGTGGCAATCCAGTTTTGCCTGACAAGGCAAAACACAACGCCAAAGGCGTTGTAACGGCAGTGTTCAAAATAATTAAAGGCAAGCTGAAAAATTGAATGCAACGCCGTTAAAAACGCCTATCGGCGTTTGTTAAAACCTGCGGTTTTAACTGGATTGCCACGCCGTTATTTCATAACGGCTCGCAATGACACTGTTTTTTTATTTCAGGCAGCCTGAATTTTATGAACACTCAAAGCCTTTTCTAATTCTGCCAACTGTTTGCAATCTATATCCCACGCCCAAATGCCGTTGGCATTATCCTTATTCAAACCGCGTAAAAAGAGATAACGAGTATGCAATAGGGCAGGGTGAATGTTGCGAATGGCGAACATTCGCCGCACGGCAATGGCGTAAATTAAGGCTTGCACGGCGTAGTGGTGCTGTGCCATTGCACTGTTCATTGCGTCTAAATCATAAGACGGTAATTTATTTGATTTATAATCAATAATATACACATTGCCGTGTGCGTCTTGTGCCAGCATATCAATAAAACCGTTGAAAAAACCTTGCACGGTGTGTTGTTGTACTTGCCGCAAAGCCGTGCAAATGTTTTCAGGCAAGCCACTGCCCAAATAATGCAACACCACTTCGGGCTGAAAATGCAATTCATTCAGCAAAAACTGGCTTTCAGGCAGCCTGAAAGGGATTTGCGACAAGGATACACCGTGATTTAAGGCGGCTAATCGTGTGTGATTGCACATGGCGACCATGTCATCAAGATAATCTAAACTCAATGCGTATTTTTCTAACTTGTTGATAATTAAGTCTTTTTGTGTATCCGCAGGCAGATGAAAATAAAATTCTTCTAACATTTCATGCCAACACAAACCTGTATTTGTGCCTGCGGGAAAAGCATTTATTCCTTTGTTTTCATTAGATAAATCATCAGAAACTTGCCGCTCGACACTATCCACAACCAAATTCTCTTCGTTGTGCGTTTGTGTCTGCCACGCACTGAAACTGGAAAACTGCCGCCGTTTTAAGTTGATAGCACTTAACTGTGCCGCCGTGTAGTGTTGCGTTTCCGTTGCAGGCTGCCTGAAAAGTGTTTCTGGCGGTGATTGAGTGCTATCAACTAATTGAATGGATAACTCATTGTTTTGTTGGCATTTATCCTGCCACATTTGCCATTGTGTTATCTCTTTGTTTTCTGGCGAAATATTCAAAGAATTTCGCAACAGATGATTGATACTGCTGTTTTGCTGTGCCATATCGCCGCAACCCACAATCAGGGCTTCTTCGGCACGAGTTAAAGCCACATACAGTAGCCTGACTTGTTCTGCCAATAAATCGTTTTGAATTTCTTGTTCGGCTAATTGCGTTTTGTGTTTCAGGCAGCCTGAATGATTATTTTGATGAGTAATTTCAAAGGCTTGCACTTTTTCATCGTGGGGACGAAAAATAAACGGGCAATACACCACAGGATATTGCAAACCTTTGGACGCATGCATGGTGATGATTTTGACTAAATTTTCATCGCTTTCCAAACGCAATTTGCTGTTATCACCGCTGTCAGGTTGTGCAATTTGTTGCTGCAAAAAGTGCAACAAAGCATATGTGCCGAAACAATTTTTTTCTTCTTCTGCTAATAATTCAATGAGTTGCGTGATATTGGTGAGTATTCGCCATTCTTGCCGACAAATTAACGAGCAACTGATTTGATAGCGTTCATCAAACGCTTGATAAGCGGCAAACAAACCCTGTTTTTCCCATTTTTCACGCAAAAAATGAGCGTATTCAATATCTTTGACTACTTGCCGTTCATTGTTGTTATATTCTTGAATTTGTTGAATATTTTTACCCATTAAATCGCTTGTTTGCACAAATCGCCACAAACTGCCGTCTGTTGCTGGATTAAGCCAAAATTTCATTAAAGCATACACAATACGGGCTTCATCGGCGGCAAAAATGGAATCCTGACGAATGGAAACACTGTCAATACCATTGTTTTTTAAGGCTTTTCTTATTATATCGCCTTCGCTGTGGCTGCGTACCAAAACCGCAATATCGCCCGATGACAAACCACGCTCCTTGTATTGCAGGCGACCGTTTAATACTTGGGCAATGTGATTGGCACAAATTTGTGCCATTTTTTGGCGTTGTTCGTCTGCGGTGTTTTTTTCGGACTCATCAATATGAAAAACCGTGAGTGCATTGGGTAAAATTTCTTGTTTCAGGCTGCCTGAAAGATATTCTTGTTTGCGATTGGCTTGCACAGGAAAAAAAGGAATTTCATTATTTAAAAAAGCATTGTTTGTATTAAATAAAGCATTGCACACATTCACCAATTTTTCATGTGTGCGATAATTGGTATCCATAGAATATAAATGGTCTGCGTCTTGTTTGGCATTTAAGTAGGCATAAATATCCGCACCACGAAAACGATAAATCGCCTGTTTTGGATCGCCCACTAAAAAAACGCTTTTGCCTTGTTCAATAAATGCCTGTTTGAAAATAGCATATTGTACCGCGTCTGTATCTTGAAACTCATCAACCATTAAAACATCATATTTTTTGGATAAGTGTTTGGTTAATATTTTGTTTTCTAATGAAAAATAAACATCTAATAATAAATCATTAAATCCGTGTTTATTAGATGATTTTTTAGATTTTGTTATTTCATTATCTAAATAATCAAGCAAGAAAAAGCCAATATTTTGGGTAAAATTTTGATAAGATAAAACAAAATAATAAATTAAGCGAAAATCTTCAAATAAACTTAAATTATCTATGCTTTTATTTTTGGTAAAGACAAAATTTTCAGGCAACAATAAATGGGCTTTTTCTGCAATTTTTTCCATATTAAATGGATAACCTTGAATGATTTTTTGCAGGTTATTAAAAATTTCTACAAATGTCGGTTTTTTATAATATGTTCCACTTAAACGATTAAAAATTTGCCAAAATTTTATTTCAATTTCATTGCTGCCTATTTGTTGTATGCGTTGTTGTAATGATTGCCATAATAATAAATCTTTTTCTTCATTTAATTTAAAATTGCCTTGAATTTCTTCCATTAAATCATCATTGATTTTTATTTCAGGCAGCCTGAAAAATTGTT
>JAFWTP010000253.1 GCA_017518845.1 Neisseriaceae bacterium | reverse complement strand
CAGGCAAGTTGCCTACCATACGCCGCGTGCTAAATCCAAAGTCAAAGCAGTTTTCCCTGTGGCAGTCGCACCGATAAGGACAAAAATGGGGTTCATTATTGTTGCTTGTGTTGATGATTAGATGACATATTATTAGCCATTCCCATTATTTTTTTCAGGCAGCCTGAAACACCATAAACAAAATCAATCAAACTTTTGGCAAGTTTGAGTAGCAACCTTTATAATAGCGTCCTTATTGAAACATACAAGCAACACAACACGCTATGAGTTTATTGCAAATTTCCGAACCAGGTTTATCTGCCGTGCCGCACCAGCACCGTTTGGCGGCGGGGATTGATTTAGGCACAACCAACAGTTTAATTGCTTCTGTAATCAGTGGCGAGCCGCGTTGTTTGCAAGATAACAACGGTCGCACGCTTTTGCCGTCTGTGGTGCGGTATGGCGAAAATGGCAACATTCAAATAGGTTATGAAGCACAACAAAATCAAACACTTGACCCTGCGAATACCATTTCTTCTGCCAAACGCTTAATTGGTCGCTCGCTTACCGATTTACCCCAAAATACACCCTTGCCCTATCGTTTTATCAATCGTGAAAATATTATTGAAATTCATACGCGTAGCGGCAATAAACATCCGATTGAAGTATCGGCAGAAATTTTGAAAACGCTCAAAAAAAGAGCCGAAGACGCTTTGGGCGGCGAACTCACTGGCGTGGTGATTACCGTGCCTGCTTATTTTGATGATTCGCAACGCACGGCAACCAAAGACGCTGCCAAGTTGGCAGGCTTAACCGTGTTGCGTCTGTTGAACGAACCGACTGCGGCGGCGATTGCTTATGGCTTGGATAATCGTCATCACGGCTCGTTTGTGGTGTATGACTTGGGCGGCGGCACTTTTGATATTTCCATTTTAAAATTAGAACAAGGTTTGTTTCGCGTACTTGCCACAGGCGGCAATACGGCTTTGGGCGGCGATGACTTTGACCACTGCGTTTATTGTCATTTTTTAGATAAAAATCAATTATCTGCATTAAATGTACAAGACCGACAATTATTATTGGGCATAGCCAAACAAGCCAAAGAAACCTTAACGGCAAATAAATCGTTTGCTGTGGATTGCACGCTGTCTGGCGGCAAAGCCTTGCATATTGAATTGACGCAGTCGGAATTTTTTGCACTCACACAGCATTTGGTTGCCAAAACGATTGAACCTGTGAAACAAGCCCTAAAAGACGCGGGCGTGGATAGAACCAAAATTGACGGCGTGATTATGGTTGGCGGGGCAACGCGTATGCCGCATATCCGTCAAACCATTAGCAACTTTTTTGGACAAACACCGCTCACCAACATCGACCCCGATCAAACAGTGGCGATTGGTGCGGCTATTCAAGCGAATATTTTGGCTGGCAATAAAGCAGACAGCGACTATTTATTGCTTGATGTAACGCCCTTGTCATTAGGCGTGGAAACTTACGGCGGTTTGACTGAAAAAATTATCCCCCGCAACAGTACCATTCCTACGGCTTTTGCCCAAGATTTCACTACATTCAAAGACGGGCAAACGGCAATGAAAATTCACATTGTGCAAGGCGAACGCGACTTGGTTGCCGATTGTCGTTCTTTGGCAGAATTTACGCTCAAAGGCATACCGCCGATGGCGGCAGGTGCGGCACGCATTCGGGTGTCGTTTCAAATTGACGCAGACGGTTTATTGTCGGTATCTGCCCAAGAACAAAGCACAGGCGTGGCTGCTAACATAGAAGTCAAGCCGTCTTACGGCTTAAACGATGAAGAAATCACGCAAATGTTGCAGGACGCAATGACAAACGCCGAACAAGACATAGCAAGCCGCCGCTTAAACGAAGCCCGTGTCGAAGCAACAAGCCTATTAGACGCTGTGGCAAATGCGATGAACACAGACGGCGATTTACTGAATGGCGATGAATTGGATAAATTGCAAAACGCAATGACACAACTTTCAGGCAGCCTGAAAGACAATAATGTCGAACAAATCCGCCATTTAACACAGCAACTCAACACCCTATCCGACCCACTGGCTCACAGAAGAATGAACCGCAATATTCAAAGAGCCTTGGCAGGCAAAGCGATTGGGGATTTGTAATCAGAATAAGTTTTCAGGCAGCCTGAAAATATAGGGAAAATAACAATAGCAAATAAAAATAATAAAGAAAAACAACCTGATTATGCTCGCAATTTTTTTCGTGATATGCCTGTTTCTGATAAAGCACAACATTCAAATAATTTACAATATTTTCAATGGTCAAGAGTGTTTTTAGGATTTCAACTTTTGCCTATTTTTACTACACTCTGTTTTGCTCTATCGGCTGGAATAATTTTGCCATTCAAAAATGGAGAAATTTCGCTATCGTTCATCGGTCTATTGCAGATAGTCGTTAATTTTATTCTTGTTTTTTTGGGGCTATCTTTAATAGGCGTGATTGTGGCATTTATTTTTGGCGGCATTCAAAGTTTTATTTGGTCGATAATGTTGGAAATTTTGCACACAACACACCTGAAAATAAAAATGGCATGTGCGACTATTGGCGGAATATTGGTCGTTGCTCCCGTACATTTTTTTGCTACTGGTATTTGTGAATTATTTGGACTACCGATATTTCTTATTCATTTATCGGCTGCCGTGAGTGGTGTGATTGTGGTGTCTATGTTACATAAAAATTGCTAATCAACCATATATCACATTGTTTCAGGCAGCCTGAAAAGTGATGACACTTTTGTCAAACTTAATCATCTTTCCCTAAAAATTTTTTCTTATCAATAGCTTGCATTTTTAGAGTTTTGGGATTAAAGCGAAATTTCTGCTCATATCGAAGCGTAGGAAAACGAGAATCTTCCTGTTCATCGTGTTCAAGCGTGGTAACCAAAAACTCTGGATTAGGTGCTTTTTTGGTTTGTTTTATTTCCGTGTGTCCGTAATGCCACGCCGCATCTAATGTTTTTTCAAAATGAATGTTGGGACGAAAATCAATTTGAGAACCTGCCCAAGAAGAAGATAAAAACACACTGGATACCACCGCTCCATTGCCTGCCGCACAGGAATATTGTATATCCACAGCAAATAAATCCACGCAAGTGGCATCATCTTGGCTGCAATCTTGACCGTCTTGATTGCCTTTTCCCAAATAAAAAACATTTTTACCCAGTTGATAGGTATTCAAAATGCTGTCTAATTGTTTAAATCCGCCTGTTTCATCGTTTGCTATTTCACTTTCAATAACACAATTTGCATCAACAAAGGAAATAACCCTTCTCACTGCCTCACGCACTGTGCTGTTATCCACTTCTTCTGCACAAGCAAAACAACCCAAGCCAAACAAAATGGTTGCAACAAACGCTTTTTTCATCACAGTCTCCTAAAAAAATAAATGTTTTTCATTTATTTTCTATTTTATGTAATTTAATTAAATGATAAGTCTTTTTTCCATTCCACACCGTAGGTTTCACTTCTGCGGTAAAGAAAGCAATGCCATTATCGGCAAAATTAGCGTCTTCATAATCGGGATAATAGGTAACGCCAGCCAAATAAATATGATTATTTTTGGGATTTTTTTCTGCGTAAGAAACAATGGCATTAGGATACATTTCACCATCTCCCCTATATGAGTAATAGCAATTATTTTTCAAAACCGTATCGCCACTTGTTTTTTCAGGCAGCCTTTTTAATGTGTAGCCAAAATATTTTTCTATGCTTTCTACGACATATTTTGTTTCTATCCCCTGTTTTCCCGCAGAATCTTGGGGACATTTGCTGTTTGCAAATCTACTTTTGTAATTATTAAGATAATTATGAAAAATAGCAAATTCAACTAAATTATCTGCATTTTTTTCATTTAAAAAAGATTTTGTATCGCGAACTTCAATTCTGGCTTCAACAAAATTAGAAATAAAAACACTTAATTTATCCAATTCTTGTTTGTTTGTTATTCTCTCGGCATAACTTGTGGTTGATATGCACAAAAAAAAGAAAATGCTGATTGCTGTTGTGAATAATTTATTCATATCGAACTCCTAATTTAAAAAACAATTACCAACTACCGCCTGCTCCGCCGCCACCTGAACGACCGCCACCGCCAGAGTAACCGCCGCCACTGCCACCAGAATAACTGCTGCTGCGGCTACTTGAAGACGAACTGCTGCTACCGCCGCCACTGTAACCGCCTATATCCATATCACACCAACCCAACAAGGCACAAATCGGTTTAGTAATCAGCACCAAAATATAGTGAAACATAATTGCGATAACATACAGCATACAGAATGTGGCTATCGGACCGTCTTCGGATAAGCCCGCTACACGGTTGATATAAAAAAGAATCGGCGTAATCAGCAAGGCACCGCCAAAGACAATCAACAGGCGTGAAACAACTCTGCGATTGTGCAGAACTGCCGTAATCATAAGCAGAAACAGCACAACGCCGTATGCGGTTTTTTGCTCATTACTCATCGGCTTGTTTTCGGTTTCTTGGGTTGCTTTTTCTTGGGCAAATAACTGTTGGCGTGTTTCAATAGGCAAAGCCATACGGCGTTCGATTTCGCTAAACACTTGGCTGATTCCTTGTGCATATTTTTGTTCGCGAAAAGCACTCGGCAAATGTTGTCGCTGAATTTTAGATAAATAAGCGTCCGCCAACTCGCCTTCTAAACCGTAGCCCGTAATGGTGTGATATTTTCTGTCTTCAACCGCAATCACCATCAGCAAACCGTTGTTTTTTTGCTTATCGCCCAACTGCCAACGATTGAAAATGTCCATGGCATAATCAAAAATAACTTGCCCGTCTGTGGTTTTCACAATCACCACCGCAGGCTGCAATACGCCTGTGGCATACATTTGTTGCATTTGATTTTCTAATTGTGTGTGTTCAGGCGGGCTTAATACTTGGGCAGCGTCAATCACTGCCCTTTGCCCTATCGGCAGTTCGCTGATTTTTTCACCAAAAATAGGCGAAACAATCAACAATAATAAAGCAATTAAAAACCAACGCCAACGCCGCAACATAGTGCCACCTTTTATGGCAAATTCAATGTTGGCGGCGTGCTGATTTGTGCTTCATCTTCCACCGAAAAATTCGGTTTCACCGTCATACCGATTCTTTTGGCAATGATATTGCCAGGAAAACGCCGCACCGCAACATTAAACGCTTTTACCGCTTCAATATAATCACGGCGTGCCACAGTAATGCGGTTTTCATTGCCTTCTAATTGTGCTTGTAAGTTTTGATAAAGTTCGTTTGATTTGAGTTCAGGATAATTCTCACTCACCGCTAACAAACGCCCAATAGCAGTCGATAATTGCTGTTGCGATTTTTGAAATTCGGCTAATTTTTCAGGGGTTAAATCTTTGCTATCAATGTGCATTTTGCCCACATTAGTACGGGCTTCGGTAATTTCAGTGAGCAATTTTTCTTCATGTGCGACATACGATTGCACGGTTTGCACCAACTGTGGCACCAAATCGGCACGCCGTTTGTAAGTATTCAACACCTGCGACCAAGACGCATCAGTGGCTTCGTCCAGTGTTTGCAGGCGGTTGTAAGTGCTGATATAAAAAACACTCAATGACAAGGCAAGTGCCACAATCACGGCTAAAATTTTCCACCATCTACCCGATGAAGAACGATGATGATTGTGTTTGGGCGTTGGTCTGGGTGCTTGTTTTTCAGACTGTTTTTTCGCGGCATTTTGTGCATTGACAATTTCGGTGTAATCCATAATCAGACCTGTTTTTGTATTATATTGAATGAACAATGGTGATTGTATAACAAAAAACCATTTTCAGGCTGCCTGAAAATATCGTTGTATCAACTTCTCACGGCGTTTTACGATTAAAAAGAAACGCCGTAGTGTGGGTGCAACGACACCACCACTACGCCGATAGGTCGAGATAAAAATAATTATAGTCGGTTCACAGCAAAAGCAGTCAAGGCGGTAAAGCCGAAGACAGTATAAATAATACGGCAAGGCTTTACCAACGCTGAATGGTTTTGCTGTGAATCGACTATAAAATTCAAATGGGTGTAATTTTTAACATTTCGGTGGGTCGAAAACCCACCCTACGGCAGGTTTAAATATTTTTTCAGGCTGCCTGAAAATCAATTCAAATACCAATCGCTATCGTGATATTTGGCAACCAGTTCTCTAAATAACACCACGCACATAGCCGCCAAAGGCAAGGCTAATAACATGCCGACAAAGCCTAATAATTCGCCAAATGCGGTAAGGGCAAAAATCACCGCCAATGGCGATAAGCCAATTTTTTCGCCGACAATTTTGGGGGTGATAATAAAACTTTCTAAAAATTGTCCAACCAAAAACACGCTCCACACGGCAATGAGTCCGCCGATTGAATTGAACTGTAAAACAGCAGCAAGTGTGGCTAATAATAAGCCTGTAAATGCACCTAAATAAGGCACAAACACCAAAAGCCCTGCAATCATACCAATCGCAAAACCATTGTCCAAACCTGTGAGCATTAAGCCTACGCCATACACCACGCCCATAATAATCATCACCGACAACTGTCCGCGTAAAAATTCGCCCAAAACTTGGTCTAAATCGCCCGCAATGCGTTGCACAGTGGGCTTAAATTTCACAGGAATCAGTGCATAAACATTATCAATCCAGCGTTGCCAATCTAAAAGAAAATAATACAGCAAAAACGGCAACAGCATTAAATTCACCACAAACGCAATAATACCGCCGCTTTGTTTGAGCAAAGACGGGGCGAGTTTTGTTAAGGCTGCCTGAACGGTTTGATTATGCTCTGCCCACAGTTGATTGAAAGAGCCTGCGTCTAACGCGTAATTGGTGTGGAAAACTTGGTTGATAAACGGCACGGCTTTATTATTAACCCATTGAAATAATTGCGGAATTTTGGCAATCATATTTTGCGTTTGGTTGATTAACATCGGCACAATTATCATCATTAACACAATGATAATGGCAATCGTCAATAACATCACCAACATCGCCGCCTTGCCACGACTCATTTTTTTCGATAATTTTTCGGTCAGCGGATTGAGTATATAAGCCAAAACCGCTGCGGTTACAAACGGCGTTAAAACGGATTTTAGGGCAACAAACAGCCACACGGCGACAATCATTAACGCCAATATGCCCAAAATTGTCCAAATAGATTGTTTTTTCTGCGGATAATACATATTCACTCTCCAAAGATTGAGAAATTAGGCGGTATTTTATCGTATTCACTGTTTTCAGGCTGCCTGAAAACCCAATCACAACGCTAATGTTCGCAAATATTCACGCAATGCGTCCCCTGTTTCGGGGTGTTTTAAGCCTAAATCCACTGTGGCTTGTAAATAACCCACTTTACTGCCGCAATCGTAGCGTTTGCCTTCAAACGGGTAAGCCAGCACTGTTTCATATTGCAACAGGCGGGCGATTGCGTCTGTCAGTTGAATTTCGCCGCCTGCACCGCGTTTTGTGGTTGATAAAAATTCAAAAATTCGCGGCGTTAAAATGTAGCGACCGACTACGGCTAAATTGCTGGGTGCCACATCGGGGTGCGGTTTTTCAACAATGCTTTGAATGCGTTGTCTGCCGTCCAATTCGCCTGTTTCCACAATGCCATATGAACCCGTTTGGCTTTTTTCCACTTCTTCCACACCCAACACCGAGACACCTGTTTGTTCATACACTTCAATCATTTGCCGCAATGCCCCTTTGGGGGAATCAATTAAATCATCGGCTAAAATCACCGCAAACGGCTCGTTGCCAATGGCAGGTTTGGCACACAACACTGCATGCCCCAAGCCCAAGGCTTCCGCCTGACGAATATAAATGCAGGAAACATTGTTAGGTACAATATTCTGCACCGCTGCCAATAATTTTTCCTTATTACGAATGGTCAATTCGTTTTCTAATTCATACGCTTTATCAAAATGGTCTTCAATCGAGCGTTTGTTGCGTCCCGTAATAAACACCAACTCGGTGCAACCTGCGTCAATCGCTTCTTCCACAGCATATTGAATCAAAGGCTTATCCACAATCGGCAACATTTCTTTGGGATTGGCTTTGGTTACAGGCAAAAAACGCGTTCCCATTCCTGCGACAGGAAAAACGGCTTTTTTAATCACAGAAGACATTGGCGTATTCCTAATATCAAAAATAAGGCATTATTTTACCCGATTATGCAAGCCTAAAACGCTTTATTTTTCACGCACAAACGCATTTGCTGCTTGGGGCGAATGGCCTAAAAGACAAGCAAAATCGCCATTATCTGCGATGTTGCCGTCTTGTAACATTTTTATGCTATCAGGGCTTAACATACCGTTGCTCAACACTTTGCTAATCGGCAGAAACGGTTTGATTAAACTTAATGGAATATTCAAAATCTTTGCAGGCGGTTTGTGGTGTAGGTTTTGCCGCATCATGGTGAGATATTGTGCCATTGACAGCACTTCTCCGCCCGTCATATTAACGATTGTGCCGTGTGGCATGGGGTTTTCAGCCATTTTTGCCAAACCGTCTGCTACTTCATTAACGCACACAGGTTGCAAGGCGAAATTGCCTTTTTCAGGCAGCCCCAAAATCGGCAGTTTGGCTAATTTGATAAACAACTCACAACTTGCCCCGCCACGCCCATAAATCACCGATGGGCGAGCAATATTAACGCTCGGCATAATTTGCAAAACCGCATTATCTCCCCTACCCTTGCTGGCTAAAAATTCCGCTGGATATTGCCAATCTGCCCCCAAAGCCGATAATTGCACCCAGTGTTTGATATTCATATCAACGGCAATTTAGGCTAATAATTTAGGCGTTTGGTAATGCACTTTATCCAACACTTCGGCATATCGACTCATTACGCCTACTGCGTTGATAATGACTTCTTTATTCGCAAAAATTTTTTCAATATTTTGCCGATTTGGATTGAGTAAATCCAATTCCTTGCGTGTCGGCGTGCTAACCATATGCCCTTTATTGCGTAAAATTTTCGCCACACAAGAACCCACAAAACCACTACCACCTAATAATACAATATTCATTTTTCTGCTCCTAATATTTGTTTCAGGCTGCCTGAAAACTCATTAAAACGGTTTTATCACCATTAAAAAATACACCACAACCATAGCCACAAACGCAGGATAACCCAATAATTCCCAATATTTTTGATATTTTTGATACACAGGCGGCAATTCCTTATCGCCGTTTTGATAAGCGGTTTGAGCCATTTTGTACATTTTGATTTGCAGCCACACCACAGGCAACCAGCACGCTCCTGCCAGTGCGTATAAGGCAAAAGTCCATTTTACCCACAGCCACATTTCTGAAAAGGCCCACGGCATACCCAAATAATGCAGCATCCACAAGCCTGATAAGGGCTGAAAAATTACCGCAGGTGTGGTGAAATAATAATCCGCACGCATCACCCACTTGGAAACAACCGCTTGTGCCGCAATCGAATTAGAGCGATTAGCAAAAAATAAATAAAACGCCGAACCAAAACCTGTTCCAACCATTAACACCGATGAAATAATGTGTAATGCTTTAATAATCAGATATGTGTTCATTTTTGTGTTCTCCACAAGAAAAAGATTAAAGCCAAAATCGGAATGTTTTTCATTAACGGGGCAAATGGATGTAAAAAGTTTTCAGGCAGCCTGAAAGCAATAATGAGCGAATAACTTAATACAACAATTAACTGAAACAACCAAAAGCATGAATATTGTTTCAATTTACCAAAACAACCCACTGCGAAAAATAAATCCAATAAAGATGACAACAACAAAATAGGAAATTGCCATGATTTATTAAAACCCACTTCTCTCAATAATTGCAATGACCATTCTTTTTGCGTTAAAACAGGTTGCAAACCACTCCACGCCCATAAAAATCCCATAGAAAATGGTAAATAATTTGGTATGTGTTGTTTCATTGCACTATCCTTTATAAAAAATCTGTTATTTCTAAAATTTCTGTCTAAACAGAAATAAACAGTTAAAAAAATTTGCAATCAGTAGGGTGGGTCTTCGACCCACCATTGTCCCGCAGGGGCAAAAAAGAACAATTCAATATTCATCATTTTGACAAAAATTACCATGTTTATTGTTGTTTATTCAATGCCTTACGGCATTGCGGTGGGTTGAAAACCCACCCTACTTTAAAAACTTCTGTATGCCAGCCCCTAATTTCAGCACTTTGGACATTACTGCAATCGGCAGTTTGAGTATATCCGTTGCCCACACCGACAGGGTTTGCACAAAATCTCGAGTTTCTTTAATGCGTTTTTGGGCGTTTTCGTTTTCTAATGCAAATTCAGGACTGGCAATCAGTGTATCTAAAAACGCCACTGTGGGTTGCAATTCGCGTTTCATGCGTTCTTCGGCAATGATTTTGAACAACGCCCACACATCGGAACTTGTGGCAAAATGCTCTCGTCTGTCGCCCATAATCGGTACGGTTTTAACCAAACGCCAATTTTGTAACTCTTTGATACTGTTGCTGACATTAGAACGAGCAACGCCCAGCGTTTCGACAATTTCTTCGGCATTCATCGGGCGAGCGACAATAAATAGCAAAGCATGAATCTGTGCCATTGTGCGGTTCACCCCCCAGCGAGAACCCATCTCGCCCCAGTGTAAAATAAATTGTTCGGTAGTTGGATTCAGTTTCATAATGATTGCATTTTATTTGTTTTTGTTATTTCTGTCAAGAGAGAAATTAAATATTTTTTTCAGGCTACCTGAAACAAATATTTCAACCCACCGTAGGGTGGGTCTTCGACCCACCGTCAAGCCGTAAGGCTTGATTAAATTTTCAATATGGTGCAAACCGTAGGTTTTGGTGGGTTAGAAACCCACCCTACAACTGATAATCCCTTTCAGGCTGCCTAATTTATCACCGCCCTACTCTTTCCCCTTGAAAAATCGTTATTCTTATATGAAAATAACAGGTTTATCCATTATTCAGGCTGCCTGAACAATTTGAATGCACCGTTATGAACTCTTTATTGATTGAACTTTTAACCGAAGAATTGCCGCCGAAAGCCCTGAAAAACTTGGGTGAGCATTTTGCGTGCAGTGTGGCACAGGGTTTGTTTGACGCTCGATTGATTGACAATGCCACGCAATATACGGCGTTTGCCACGCCCCGCCGTTTGGCTGTTTTGCTGCCGAATGTGGCAGATATTCAGCCCGATATGCAAATGCTCAAAAAAGGGCCATCTGTGGCAAATGCGATGAAAGACGGCGAACCTACCAAAGCCTTGCAGGGCTTTATGCGTTCTTGTGGGGCGGAGTTGTCGGCGTTGAAAATCATCAATGATGGCAAGCAAGATGTGTATGCGTTTGAATGGGTACAACACGGCAAGTCTTTGGCTGAATTGTTGGGCGAAATTTTGCAAACGGCAGTGAAAAAATTGCCCATTCCCAAAGTTATGCGTTGGGGCAGTAGCACGCATTCGTTTGTTCGTCCTGTGCATAAGTTGTTGGTTTTACACGGAAATCAAACTGTGCCTGTGTCGCTGTTGGGTTTGGAAAGTGGCAACAGCACTATTGGTCATCGCTTTTTGTCAGCAGGCGACATTGTGATTGACAACGCCGATAATTATGAACAAATTTTATTCAATCAAGGCAAGGTAATTGCGTCTTTTGCAACACGCAAGGTAAATATTCAGGCAGCCTTAAATCAGTTGGCGGCTCAATATCAAGCTTGCGTGGCGGCGGACAATGGTTTATTAGAAGAAGTGACGGCGTTGGTTGAGTATCCTGTTGTTTTACAAGGTGAATTTGAACAACATTTTTTAAGCGTACCGCAAGAATGTTTGATTTTAACCATGCAACAAAATCAAAAATATTTCCCCTTGTTGGACGCAAACGGCAAACTCACGCACCGTTTTTTAATGGTGTCGAATATGCAGGCTGAAAATCCCGAACACATTATCAAAGGCAACGAACGCGTTTTGCGTGCGAGATTAAGCGATGCACAATTTTTCTTCGAGCAAGATAAAAAACGCACATTAGAAAGCCGCCTGCCCAAACTCACGCATGTGGTGTATCACAATCAATTAGGCACGCAAGCCGAACGCATTGTGCGGCTGATTGATATTGCGGTTTATATTGCGGGGCAAATGAACGCCGATGTGGCTCAAACCCTGCGTGCGGCGGAATTGTGCAAAGCCGATTTGGTGTGCGAAATGGTTGGCGAATTTCCCGAATTGCAAGGCATTATGGGACATTACTACGCTTTAAATGACGGCTTGGATAACACAGTTGCCCTTGCAATAGAAGAGCATTATCTGCCACGCTTTGCAGGTGATAGGCTGCCTGAAAGCCCTGTCGGCGTAAGTGTTGCATTAGCAGATAAATTAGAAACATTAGTCGGCATTTGGGGTATCGGCTTAAAACCCACAGGCGACAAAGACCCGTACGGCTTACGCCGCAATGCGTTAGGCATATTGCGAATGGCGATGCAACACAATTTAAGCCTATCATCTTTGGTGCAAATTGCCTTTGACACCTTTGAAAAAGGCAAACTCGCCGACAGCACGGTGTCGGAAGTGTTGGAATTTATGGACGCACGGCTTGCCATAATGTTGCAAAACGATTACGCCCACGATGAAGTGGCTGCGGTTTTGGCGGTTAAAACAGGCAATTTAGGCGATATTCCTGCACGATTGTCTGCGGTATCACACTTTAAGAAACTCGCCGAAGCCCAAGCCTTATCCGCTGCCAACAAACGGGTGAGCAATATTTTGAAGAAAAACGCCGTTTCTTTGAACGAAATTCAAATCGAAGACACATTGCTTGTGGAGCCTGCCGAAAAAGATTTATACGCCGCCGTATCCACGATTGCCCAACAAGTGCAACCGTCTTTGGCAAATAAAGATTTTCAGGCAGCCTTAACCGCATTGGCACAACTGAAAACCCCGATTGACGCATTTTTCGATAGCGTCATGGTGATGGCAGATAACCCACAAATCCGCCATAATCGCTTGAATTTGTTGGCGTTTATTCAACAACAAACAAATGCTGTGGCGGATATTGGTGTATTGGATTGTTGAATACTTTAATCATAATAAAAAACCCTTTCAGGCAGCCTGAAAGGGTTTATTTTATCCAATACCTGCAAAATGATTTAGAATATCACCTTTTCTCATTTTGATATAACAAGGAATTTCCCAATGACCGCACAAATTATTGACGGCAAAGCCGTATCGTTAAAATGTTTGGATAAAATTGCTGATGAAGTCAAAATGCGTCAGGCTCAAAACAAGCGTCCGCCGTGCCTTGCGGTGATTTTAGTGGGCGATAATCCAGCCAGCCATGTGTATGTTCGCAATAAAAAAAATGCGTGCGAAAAAGTGGGTTTTCGTTCTTTGTCGTATGAAAAATCGGCTGATTTTAGTGAAGCCGAATTGTTGGCGTTGATTGACGAACTCAATAACGATAACACCGTTGATGGCATTTTGGTGCAACTGCCTGTGCCTGACCATATCGACAGCCAAAAAATTATTGAAAGAATCCGTCCCGATAAAGATGTTGATGGTTTTCACCCTTACAACATTGGGCGTTTAGCGGTGAAAATGCCCTTAATGCGTCCTTGCACGCCCAAAGGGGTGATGACTATGTTGGCTGAATATAATATTGATGTTAAAGGAAAAAATGTAACGATTGTGGGGCAGTCGAATATTGTCGGCAGACCGCAAGCCTTGGAAATGCTGATGAATCGAGCAACCATTACCGTGTGCCACACCGCAACAAAAGATTTGCCCGCAGAAGTAGGCAGAGCGGATATTGTGGTTGCCGCTGTGGGTCGCCCGAATTGCATTAAAGGCGAGTGGATTAAAGACGGTGCAGTGGTGATTGATGTGGGCATCAATCGCTTGGAAAACGGCAAATTGTGCGGCGATGTGGAATTTGCAACGGCACAAGAAAAAGCGTCTTATATCACGCCCGTACCAGGCGGTGTGGGTCCGATGACGATTGCGTCTTTGTTGGAAAATACATTAGAAGCAGCAAAGTTGCACGATAAATAATATCGTAGGGTGGGTTTCCAACCCACCAGCAAACCGATAGGTTTGCATGAACAAATGGTTTATCAAAGCCTTGCGGCTTTGTGGTGGGTTGGAAACCCACCCTACGACAACGCCGCCCGCGTTGTGGTGGGCAAGAATGCCCACCCTATAACCTAATTCGTCATTGCGAGCCGTGTCGTAAGCACGGCGTGGCAATCTCCGATAAATTGACGCAGTCAATTTATCGGGTGGCGAATAAAGATACAACAGCAATGCAAGAATGTTTTTCAGCTTGCCTATTGTTGAATAAAAACGCGTGGGCAACAAGTTGCCCACCCTACGCAGGTTGAAATATTTGTTTCAGGCTGCCTGAAAGGTGTTTTTTAAGGAGTTTTATTATGGAAAATATTGTTTATTATTTTTTAATTGTATTTGGTGCAGTTTTGGTGTGGATTAGTTTCAATGATTTACGCAAATTAAAAGAGAATAATGCTCAATGGGCAGAAATTGAACAGCAATCGCATTGATATAATCCAGATAATTATACGAAAGCGAAAAGCGTAGTTTAATTATATTTTGATTTTCAGGCAGCCTGAAAAGGTTTTTTTGTAAAGGATTTTTGATTATGGAAATGTTTATTCATATTGCTTTATTTTTATTAGGCGTGTTTTTGATTTATGACGGATATAATTCATTAAAAAAATTACAAGAAAATAAACAAAAATGGCAAAAAATTACCTTACAATCTTCATCTTTTGATAAAAATATTTATGAAGAATATCAGCAAGCAGATATTATTGTTGCTAAATTTGATAAATTTATTAACATATTATCAAAATTAAGCATTATAGACGGTACAATAATCTGTTTGGGAATTTTAATGATTATTTGTGGTTTTAGTTTTTATTTAAATTTATCTGTTATTGGTAATATTGGTATTATATTATCTTTGGCTATTTTAACTCCTGTTATTTGGATGATGTTAGGTAATAGTTTAGGTAATGAATTTGAACAAACACTTCAAGAATATTATAAATCAAATAAAAAATATTCCTTACTTTGTAATTACTTTGAATATGAATATGAAAATAAAGTAGCAGAAAATAAAGGAATTATTAAAGATTATGATTATACTAAAAATTTTAGTTATAAATGTGTAGCGTCAGATAAATCAGATTTTTTTGATACAGGGATTTATATAACAATTAGATTTTTATGTGTCTTATTATTTTATATTGGTTTGTTTTTATTTTTTTGGGCGTTTATCTTTGATAATTCATTTTATCAAAAGATAATTTCTTTTTAACTTTATTCACTATAAGGAGTGAATTACGATGAGTAGTGCAACAGTGGCTTATCAGCCAAAAGAGAGCAAGTTATGGGCTTGCTTAAAAGAAGTGTTTTGGGACAATATGGAAGGCGAAGCATATGAAAAGTTTGCTGAACTGGGTGGAAGACTGATTGCTAATGCTATGGGATTTCACGGAGACGCAGCAAAAGCCTTTGGAGAAGAAATGGGACGAGGTCTTGTACGACTTGTGCAAACTATCTCTAATATTAACTCAGGTAGTGCTACTGGGTGGGATCTTGTTGCTGAAATTACAAGAACAGCAAGCGAAATAGCCATTGGAATGGAAGCAGCAACACGAGAAGATTCTCATAGTAAATTGGGACGCATAATTGAAAAAAAATTTCCTGGTCTCAAATTTTTGGCAAGTAAATTCTTCTGGCCATATACGATTGCAACAGCAATTTACGATTGGCTTGCCCCGCTAATCCCTTGCTTACTCAAAGACAACCCCACTCCCGACAAAACTCCTGCCGAGCAAGCTTCATCACCATTAGTCATAGACTTAAACGCAGACGGTGTGGGTTCGTATAAACTCAAAAACGGCGTTTATTTCGACTTGGATAACAATGGCTTTAAGGAAAAAACCGCTTGGGCTCATTACCAAGACGGCTTGTTGGCGTTGGATTTAAACGGTAACGGCACAATTGATAACGGTGCGGAGTTGTTTGGTAATCACACTCAATTAGCCAACGGCTCGCTGGCGGCAAATGGCTTTGAAGCGTTGGCTCAATATGACGACAACAAAGACGGCGTGATTAACAACAAAGATAAAATCTGGAAAAACTTGCTGGTGTGGCAGGATAAGGTGAATGACGGCGTGTCGCAAGAGGACGAATTGACGAAAATTGCTAAAATAGGTATTACGGAGATTGACTTGGGGTATAAAAATAGTATTTTTAACGCAGTTAATGATACTATTTTTGTGTTTCAGGCAGCCTGAAAACACATTGAAGAAGAAACACGCTATGACAAACCAAACCAAATTCACCGCACCGTCATTTGACCGCCACACGCCGCTGTCGTGGTATCGTGAAGCCGCCAAGCAAGCGGGTTTTATTAAAGACCCTGCACAGGAAAAAGCCATACAAGCCCTTGACCAACTTTGGCATCAACTGATTGATTTCAAAGAAAAACGCAATCGTTTTTTGGGGCGTTCTTTGCGTTCGCCCGTGTCGCCCAAGGGTTTGTATTTTTGGGGCGGTGTCGGGCGTGGTAAAAGTTTTTTAATGGACGCTTTTTACGGTTGCCTGCCTTATATTCGCAAAAAACGCGTGCATTTTCACGCGTTTATGTCGGAAATTCATCAGCGGCTGAACAATCTCAAAAATCAGGAAAATCCTGTTATGGCGTTGTCGGCACAAATTGCGAATGAAGTGCGTGTTTTGTGTTTTGATGAATTTCACATCAGCCACATTGCGGACGCAATGATTTTGGGCAGATTATTAGAAGGTTTATTCGCTCACGGCGTGGTTTTGGTGATGACTTCTAACTACGCCCCAGACGCTTTGTATCCGAACGGTTTGAATCGCCACAACTTTTTGCCCACGATTGATTTAATCAAACAACAACTGACGGTGCTCAATGTTGATGGCGGCAATGATTACCGTATGCGAACGCTGACAAATGCCGATGTGTATTTTCCTGTGAATGAAGACGGCGAAAAAGCCTTATCTGCTCTGTTTTCTCGTCTGACCGAAGGTTCTAAAAGGCTGCCTGAAAATATAGAAATTTTAGGCAGAAAAATCGCTTGTCTTGGGCAAACGAATGAAGCCATTTGGTTTGATTTTGAAGAACTTTTTTTCACCGCTCGCTCGCAAGAAGATTATTTGCGTTTGGCAAAAAAATTTCGTTTTATTTTTATTTCAGGCATTCGCCCCATGACCGCCGCCGAACAAAACGAAGCCAGACGGCTCACTTGGTTTATTGATGTGGCGTATGATTATCGTGTGAAATGCTGTGCCACTATTTCAGGCAGCCTGAATGAACTTTACACACACGGCAGTTTTGCCAATGAATTTACCCGCACGGTAAGCCGTATGCAGGAAATGCAATCGGCAGAATATTTGGCTTTGCCACATTTGGCTTTGCAGTGAGAAGTTAGTAGTGAGCAGTTGTTATGTCAATCCTGCGGATTGACGGATATATTTAGATAACGCTTCGATTTTTTTTTCAGGCTGTCTGAAAGGCACAATCGAAGCGTTACCTAAAAATAATCCGTTTTGCCGTCAGGCAAAACAAAACAACTGCTAACTGCTCACTGCTAACTGCTAACTTCTCCCTGCTAACTACTCACTAATTTGATATAATCCCCCATTCTTTAAATATATTTTCTATACACAATGGCAAGAAGAAGAAGTAGCAGACGCCGTTCATCTCGTGGCGGCGGCGGAAATGGCATTATTACAGGCATTTTGATTGGTATGATTTTGGCAGTCGGTGCGGTTGCGGTGTTGATGTGGTATATGAACAACAAACACAATACCCTGCAACAGCCGCAGGTTGAACGCAACGACCCCAATGAATACCAACGCCCACAACGCACAGCAACGCCTGTAACCACGGAAATTATTCGTCCGCAAGACGCTGGCGTACCGCCCTTGCAAACCGAAGTTGTGCCTGAAACGCCAGCCACACCTGAAAATACAGTGGTAAGCACGACCGAAACCGATAAAACCGATAAAAAAGAAATCGCCAAAAAAGAAGAACCCAAAAAAGCCAATGACGATGTTTTGGGCGAATTTATTCGTAAAAAAGACCAAGAAAAACAAGCAGATAAAAAACCTGAAAAAGAGAAAAAAGACGATTTGGGCAATTTAATCGCCAAAATCGACCAAGACAAACAAGCGAAAAAAAATCAAGATGACGATGATTTAGGCAATTTAATTGGTCGAATAGAACAAAAAAACAACAAGCAGCCTGAAAAACAAACCGCTCAAAAAAGTGTTTTCAAACCTGTTGTTGAAGGCAAAAGCGTGGTTCAGGCAGGCTCGTTTGCCACACAGGAACAAGCCGAAAATCAACGCGCTAAATTAAGTATGTTAGGCGTTTCCACACATATTGAAACAGCGGTTCGAGACGGCAAAACTTATTATCGTGT